>NZ_JASCPO010000017.1:0-52506 GCF_029960145.1 Pseudomonas sp. PS01299
AGCAAGCCCGCTCCCACATTTTGGAATGCGTTCCCCTGTGGGAGCGGGCTTGCTCGCGAAGGCGTCCTTTCAGCCGCCGTCAAATTTGAAGGATGTTTGCTAGCATTGCACCCAGATCAATCCAGATCAGCCAAGAGTGCTCAGCATGCAACTCCCGGACATGAACCTTCTGGTCGCCCTCGACGCTCTGCTCGACGAGGGCAGTGTGGTCGGCGCCGCGCGGCGGATGAACCTCAGCCCCGCCGCCATGAGCCGCACTCTGACGCGAATCCGCGAGGCGATCGGCGATCCGATCCTGGTGCGCGCCGGTCGCGGCCTGGTGCCAACCCCCAAAACCCTGGAATTGCGCGAGCAGGTGCGCGATGTCGTCGAGCAAGCGGCGCTGCTGTTTCGCTCCGCCGACAGCGTGGATCTGGGCACCCTGCGCCGGCGCTTCAGCATCCGCGCCAACGACTTTTTCATTGGCGTATATGGCGGCAAGCTGTTCGATACCCTCGACCAGCAGGCGCCACACTGCGAGTTGCGCTTCGTCCCCGAGGGCGATGGCGACGACGAAGCGTTGCGTGAAGGACGGATTGATCTGAGTGTCAGCAACACCCGTCCGGTAACCCCGGAAGTCAAAGTGCAGAACCTGTTCTCCACGCATTTCGTCGGTCTGGTGCGTGAGGATCATCCACTGCTCGACGGCGAAATCACCGCCGAGCGCTATGCCGGTTTCTCCCATATCAGCATGTCGCGCCGTGGCATTGCTCGCGGCCCCATCGACACCGCGTTGAACGCCCTGGGTCTGGAGCGGCGGGTGGCGGTGATCGCTCCGAGTTTCCACGCGGCGATGTTTGCCTTGCCCGATTCCGACCTGATCCTGCCGGTGCCCAAGGAAGCGTTGCTCAGCGTGCGCCGATTGGGCCTGAAGCTGCGCTCGTTCAACCTGCCGATCCCGTTGCCGACGCTGATGCTGACTCAGGCCTGGCACCCGCGCTTCGACAAAGACCCGGCGCACCGCTGGCTGCGCGAAACGCTCAAGGCGTGTTGCGACGAAACCTGGCTGGCCGCGCAACCCTGACACCGAATCAATGTGGGAGGGGGCTTGCTCCCGAAGGCGTCGTGTCAGGCAATGCATAGGGTGCATGACCCACCGCTTTCGCGAGCAAGCCCGCTCCCACATTGGATATTCATTGCTGTACTGAGCGCACTTATAACCTGCCAATAAGTCAATTTTCGTCAGCAGTAAGCCTTACTAAAATGCTCCGGTATTTTTCCTTCCGGAGTGTGTATCCATGACATCCCTGACGGTCCCGGCGCCCATCGCTGCGGCCAGTCCGGCGACGGCGGCTGCGCCACCGGTGTTCGGGGCGCGAATCATCGCCGGCCTGGTTGGTGTGCTGCTGGCGGTGCTGGTCTCGGGCCTCAACGAAATGGTGACCAAAGTCGCACTGGCCGACATTCGGGGCGCGCTGAACATCGGTTATGACGAAGGCACCTGGCTGGTGTCCTGCTACGCCGCGACCTCGGTCGCCGCGATGGCATTCGCCCCTTGGTGCTCGGTGACCTTCTCACTGCGTCGTTTTACCCTCTGCGCGATCAGCGTCTTTACGCTGCTCGGCGTGCTGTGCCCATTCGCCCCGAATTACGAAAGCCTGCTGCTGATGCGCACCCTGCAAGGTCTGGCCGGCGGCGCGTTGCCGCCGATGCTGATGACCGTCGCCCTGCGTTTTCTGCCGGCCAACTTCAAGCTCTATGGTTTGGCCGGTTATGCGTTGACGGCGACGTTCGGCCCAGGACTCGGCACGCCGCTGGCCGGGCTGTGGAGTGAGTATGTCGGCTGGCAATGGACGTTCTGGCAAATCATCGTGCCGTGCCTGATCGCCATGGCGATGGTGGCCTGGGGGATTCCGCAGGATCCGCTGCGCCTGGAGCGCCTCAAGACCTTCAACTGGAAGGGCCTGCTGCTGGGCTTCCCGGCGATCTGCATGCTGGTGATCGGCTTGCTCCAGGGCAATCGGCTGGACTGGTTCGAGTCGAGCCTGATCTGCGGTTTGCTCGGCGCCGGTTCGCTGTTGCTGGTGGCGTTTCTGATCAATGAATGGTCGCAGCCGATTCCGTTTTTCAAGTTGCAGATGCTCGGCATCCGCAACTTGTCGTTCGCGCTGATGACCCTGGCCGGGGTGCTGGTGGTGTTGCAGGCGGTGGTGCTGATTCCGTCGAGCTACCTGGCGCAGGTCCAGGGTTATCGCCCGGTGCAGACCGCGCCGATCATGCTGATCGCCGCGTTGCCGCAGTTGATCGCGCTGCCGCTGGTGGCGGCGCTGTGCAACTTGCGTTGGGTCGATTGCCGTTGGGTGCTCGGCATCGGTTTGAGCATGTTGACCCTGTCCTGCCTGGGTGGCTCGCTGCTGACCTCGGAGTGGATCCGCGACAACTTCTACGTCCTGCAATGGCTGCAGATTTTCGGTCAGCCAATGTCGGTGCTGCCGCTGTTGATGCTCTCGACCGGCAGCATCCAGCCGCAGGACGGGCCGTTCGCCTCCGCGTGGTTCAACACGGTGAAAGGCCTGGCGGCGGTGATCGCCACCGGAGTCATTGAGGCGCTGACCACCGCGCGTCTGCATTTCCACTCGACCATGTTGATCGACAACCTCGGCAACTCACCGCTGGCCGATCGCAGCGACCCGGGCCTCGCCCATCGCCTGCACGAACAGGCCGTGGTGCTGACTTCCTCTGATCTCTATGTGTGCATGGCTGGCGTCGCAGTGGCGCTGATCCTGCTGATTTTCTGGCTGCCGACGCGGATCTTTCCGCCCCGTGCGCCGACCTGATTGCTTCACTGATACCGAAGGTTTTTATGACGACTCAAGCAAAGCAAAAACTCGCGGTGGCCGTGGCGGCCGCACTGGCTGTCGGCGTGTTGCTGTACCTGGCGGTGCCGGGACTGTTCGGCAAGCGTACTCAGCAAAACACCAACGACGCGTTCGTTTCCGCCGACTTCACCTTGGTGGTGCCGCGCGTGGCCGGGTTCATCAAGGAAGTGCTGGTGGAAGACAACCAGCAGGTCAAGGCCGGGCAATTGCTGGCGCTGATCGATGATCGCGATTTGCGCGCCGCCGCTGAAGCGGCCGATGCGCAAACCCTGGTCGCCCGCGCTCAGTTGCAAAACGCCAAGGCCACGCTGGAGCGGCAGACCTCGGTGATTGCTCAGGCGCAGGCCTCGGTGGTCTCGGCCAAGGCAGAAATGGCCTTCGCCCAGCAGGAACTCAATCGCTACAACCACCTCGCCGGTGTAGGTGCCGGCACGGTGCAGAACGCGCAACAGGCCCGCACGCGTATTGATCAGGCAACCGCTCGGCTCGATACCGCCAGCGCGAAGCTCGCGGCTGAACGCAAGCAGGTCGAGATTCTCACGGCGCAGCGCGATGCCGCCGAGGGCAATCTGAAGCACGCGCAAGCGGCGCTGGAAATCGCCAGTTTCGAGTTGTCCTACACCCGGATCACCGCGCCGCAGGACGGCATGATCGGCGAGCGTGCTGTGCGCGTCGGCGCTTATGTCACGCCGGGCAGCAAGCTGCTGGCGGTGGTGCCGTTGCAGCAGGCGTATGTAGTCGCAAATTTTCAAGAAACCCAACTGACGGACGTGCAGCCGGGCCAGCACGTGCAGGTACGCGTCGACAGCCTCGGCGGTGAGGCCTTGAGCGGTCGCGTCGAAAGCATCGCCCCGGCCACCGGCGTGACATTCGCCGCGGTGAAACCGGACAACGCCACGGGTAACTTCACCAAGGTCGTGCAGCGGATTCCGGTGAAGATCGTGCTTGAACCGGGTCAGCCGTTGGCCGAGCGTTTGCGTGTGGGCATGTCGGTGGAGGCGAGTATCGATACTCGCCGTTCGGCGTCGGCGGAACGTGAGGTGACTCAGCGATGAACAGTTTTGATAGAACTGACGCCTTCGCGAGCAAGCCCGCTCCCACCGGGGGAACGCATTACCCAATGTGGGAGCGGGCTTGCTCGCGAAGAGGCCAGTGGCAGCAACTCACCCTCGGTGCCTTGCTCGCTCTTGGCCTCAGCGCCTGCACCGTCGGCCCGGACTTCCGCAAGCCCGAACCCACGCAGATCGCCGACTGGGCCAAACCCGCCAAATCCGGCTCCAGCCAAGCCGTCAGCGAACCGCTGAACGAACGCTGGTGGGAGGTTTTCCACGACCCGCAACTCTCAGCCCTGACCCAGCGGGCGATGAACAGCAACCTCGATCTGCAACTGGCCAGCAGCCGCTTGCAACAAAGCCGTGCCGCGCGCCAAGTGATCACCGCGGATCGCTACCCGAACACCGCCGCTACCGGCAGCTACGCGCGTAAACGCAACAGTGGCGAAGGCCTGAATGACCCGTCCGGGCACAACGGCGATTCCGCCTTCAACCTGTGGGACGCCGGTTTCTCCGCGTCCTGGGAACTGGATTTCTGGGGCCGCGTGCGCCGTGAAACCGAAGCCGCCGATGCCAACCTCGAAGTCGCCGAAAACGACCGTCGCGGTGTGCTTCTGGCGGTGCTCGCCGACACCGCGCAGAACTACATCCAGCTGCGCGGCGTGCAAAACACCCGCGCGGTCACCGAGCAGAACCTCGACGTCGCCCGGCACAGCCTCAAGCTTTCGCAACTGCGCCTGAGCGATGGTGTGGCAACCGATCTCGACGTCGCCGAAGCCGCCGCGCAGGTCGCGGCCATCGAATCGCGCCTGCCGGCCCTCGAGCAGCGTCAGTCGCAATTGATCAACGCGATCAGCCTGCTGATGGGCGAACCGCCGCAGGCCCTGGCCAAGGAGTTATCCACAGACGGCGCGGTGCCGCAGTCACCGCTGCAAGTCGCCATCGGCCTGCCGTCGCAGCTGGCCGAACGCCGTCCGGACATCCGGCAGGCCGAGGCGCGTCTGCATGCGGCCACTGCCAACATCGGCGTGGCCAAGGGCGATTTCTATCCGCGCATCACCCTGTCCGGCAACCTCGGATCGCAAGCGATGCAACTGAGCGATTTCGGTTCCTGGGGCTCGCGCGCTTTCGGTATCGGCCCGCAATTCAGCCTGCCGCTGTTCGACGGCGGACGCCTGCGCGGCATGTTGCAACTGCGCGAGGCCCAGCAACAGGAAGCGGCCATCGCCTACCAGCAGACCGTGCTGCGCGCCTGGCATGAAATCGACGACCAACTGACGGCTTACAACGCCAGCCAACGCCGCCGCGACAGCCTCGCGGAAGCCGTACGCCAGAACCAGATCGCCCTGCGCACCGCACAGCAGCAGTACGTCGAAGGCGTGGTCGATTTCGTCAACGTCCTCACCGTTCAAGGCGCGTTGCTGGCGACTCAGGAGCAGTGGGTGGAGAGCTCGACCGGGGTGTCGCTGGCGATGGTCGGGTTGTACAAGGCGCTGGGTGGGGGATGGGAGGCGGTGTATCCGGTGGGGGAGGTGGCGCGGCGCTGAGATTGCGCCTGAGGGAGCAAATCGGCGAATTCGATTGGCCACTATACGGCTATTGCACAGTGGAAGATTCACAGGTTGAAGCGGGTTATGGCTGTTCAGCCTGCGAAATTTTCGATTTTGATTTGCCCGTCGGGAAAGGTCGCGATGATTTCAAGTTCGCCACCCATTGCCCGGATATAGTTGCGCAGCGTGCTGATGTACATATCGGTACGGCGCTCCATTTTCGAGATGGCCGCTTGGTTGACGTGCAGCATTTCAGCCAGCGTGGCCTGGCTCAAGGCCTTGGCTTGTCGCAGTTCGTTAAGCGGCATTTCCTTGATGTGTTGTTCGTAGATCGAATCGGCAAGCGCCCGTGCTTCGGGTGTCATGCGTGCTTCGAGGTCGGCGAATTTCTTAGCCATTGTTGCAACCCTCTTTGCGCAATGTTTCGAGATGCTCATCGTACAGTCGATCGGCGAGCGGGACGTTGAGTTCATACCAGCGGTCCTGACCGGTTTTATCTCCACCGATCAAAAGCAACGCGCAGCGTCTTGGATCAAACGCATAGAGCACGCGATACGGTCGCCCGCCATGCTGGACGCGCAATTCCCGTAAATGACCATGCCGCGCGCCATTGATTGCGCTGCTATGCGGAAAACGCAGACCTGGGCCGAATTGCCCAAGCAGTTTGACGCTTGCCGCCACAGAACTCTGCTCGCTCTCAGTCAGTTCTTCCCACCAGTTGCCGAACTCGTCGGTGTATTCGATATCCCAATTCATGGGCACTAATATGAGTGTTATGGAATATTCCATCAAAGTCATATTTTCGATGGGTTGACCATAGCGCTTCGGTCGGATTACAGCAAGCGTAACGGCACAGTGATGGCCTTTCGCTTGACGCTAATCCCCGCTGTCGTAGACTCCGCTCATCCGTCAGGGAGTAGCGGTTATGCAGCGTTTGCGCGGTTGGGTTATCGGATTGACCTTTGTTACGTGTGCAGTTCAGGCGCAAACGCCCGGGCCAGACGATCCGCTGCTGGATAACGCAGCGCCTGCGGCAACCACGGCGAGCAGTGAGGCGCGGGGTGTGTTGCGAGCTCGGGATCAGGCGACGCTGGCCAGCGAGCTGTCGGGGCGGATTGTCGAGTTGCCGTTCAGCGAGGGCGAGTCGTTCAAGAAGGGCGATGTGCTGGCGAAGTTCGATTGCTCGGCGTATCAGGCTCAGCTCAATGCAGCGCAGGCTGCCAATCGCGGTGCCGGTGAGGAGTTGGCGCACAACCGGCAGTTGGCCGCGCTCAATTCCGTCGGGCGTTTCGAAGTGGCGCGGGCCGAGGCCAAGGTCAGCGAAACCCAGGCGCAATCTCAGGTTTATCAGGTTCAGGTCAAACGCTGCAGCGTGGTCGCGCCATTCGACGGGCAAGTGGTCGAGCGCAAGGTCCAGCGTTTCGAAAGCGTGGCGGCCGGCGCGCCGCTGCTGGACGTGGTGGATAACCGCACCCTGGAGATCCACTTGTTGGTGCCGTCGCGCTGGATGGCCAGGCTTAAACCCGGCCAGACCTTCAGCTTTGTCCCCGACGAAACCGGCCAGCCGCTTGATGCCACGGTCAAACGCCTCGGTGCGCGCATCGACGAAGGCAGCCAGACACTGTTGCTGGTCGCCACACTTCCCGAAGCCAAGGGCTTGCTCGCCGGCATGAGCGGCACGGCGCACTTTGCGGAGCTTAAATGAACGCCCCGGTAGCCGGCGCTGCCGAGCAGGTGTTCGCGCGGTTCCTTGACCTCGAACGCCAGACCCGCGCCGCCCGCGATGCCTCGCAACTGGCCTACAGTCTGGTCAATGACGGCCAGTCGTTGTTCGGCTTTCGTCATGCAGCGCTGCTGATCGCCGGCAAGGTACAGGCGGTGACCGGCGTCAGCGCGGTGGAGCCGAATGCGCCGTTCGTGGCGTTTGTCGAGCAAGCCGTGACGCAGTTGTTCCAGCAGGATGTGCTGAAGCAGGCGCGGGTGATTACCCCGCAACTGCTTGCCGAGTCGATTCAGGCCGACTGGCGCTCGCTGTCGGCGGCGCAGGTGTTCTGGCTGCCGCTGATCGACCGCCAGGGCGAGGTGTTCGGCGGTCTGTGGCTGGCCCGCGATGTGCCGTGGAATCCTTCCGAACAAGTGCTGCTGTCGCAACTGGGCGACACCTACAGTCACGCCTGGCTGGCGCTGCAGCCGCGCAAACCGTGGCGCCTGCGCTGGACGCGCAAGCGTCAGGTGGCGTTGGTGGCGGTGCTGTTGCTCGGGTTGCTGATCCCGGTGCGCCAGTCGGTACTGGCCCCGGCGGAGGTGGTGCCGCAGGGCGGGCGCGTGGTCGCGGCGCCGCTGGACGGGGTGATCGCCGAGTTTTTGGTCAAGCCCAATCAACCGGTGAAAACCGGCGACCTGCTGCTGCGATTTGAAAGCACCACCCTCAAGGCCCAGGCCGATGTCGCCGAGCGTGCCTTGGGCGTCGCGGAAGCGGAACTGAAATCCAACTCGCAACGTTCGTTTGCCGATGCCGAATCCAGTGCCAGGGTCGATTTGCTCGCCGCCCGTGCCGAGCAAAAACGCGCCGAGCGCGATTACGCCCGCGAGTTGCTGGCGCGCAGCGAAGTGCGCGCGGAGCGTGACGGCATTGCAGTGTTCGCCGATGCCGAGCGCCTGACCGGCAGACCGGTGCAGACCGGCGAGCGGTTGATGGAAATCGCTGACCCGAATCAAGCCGAACTGCGCATCGAACTGGCGGTGGGCGACGCGATTGCGTTGGCGCCGGGTGCCGAAGTCGCGCTGTTTCTCGACAGCGATCCGTTGCAGCGCCACCTCGCCACGCTGGAGCGCTCGGCTTACGAGGCGCAACCGACGGCGGGCGGGCAACTGGCTTATCGACTGGATGCCAATTTTGCTGATGCGCCACCGCGTATCGGCCTGCGCGGCACGGCAAAAATTTTCGGTGATCGCGCCCCGCTGGCCTTGTACCTGCTGCGCCGCCCTCTGGCCGGTCTGCGCCAGAGCGTGGGCCTGTAAATGAATCTGCCGAGCCTGCGTGCCGACCTGCAACTGTCGCCCGCGGCGCCGGCACTGGACGGTTCACCGCGCTGGACCCTGGCCGATCCGGTGCGCGGTCGCTATTTCAAACTCGGCACGGCGGCGATGCGTCTGCTGCGCCATTGGTCGCTGGGCGATGCCGAACAGGTGCTGCGCGCCGCCAACCGCGAACCGGGCTTGCCGCTGGACGGCGTCGAGCTGGAGCAACTGCTGACATTTCTGCGCGGGCATGATCTGATCAGCGCCCTCGACGATCAGCAGCGTGCCAGTTACTCGCTCAAGGCCCTCGCGCAACGCCAGAGTCTGTGGAAAATCCTGCTGCATCAATACCTGTTTTTCCGTATTCCGATGTGGCGCCCGGACGCCTTTCTCAACCGCGCCTGGCCCTGGCTGGAGCGCTTCGGCCCGCGGGTGTTGCGCTACGGTTTGCCGCTGACGCTGGGTCTGGGAGTGTTTCTGGTGTCGCGGGACTGGCAGCGCTTTGTCGGTACTTTCCCGCACCTGTTCAGCCTTGGCGGCGCATTGGCGTTCGGCGTTGCGTTGTTCTTTGCCAAGCTGTGCCACGAGTTCGGCCATGCATTCATGGCCAAGCGTGCCGGGTGTCGGGTGCAGAGCATGGGCGTGGCGTTCATGGTCTTGCTGCCGATGTTTTACACCGATGTCAGCGATGCCTGGCGGGTCAACGATCGGCGTGCGCGGCTGCTGATCGGTGCCGGTGGGGTGCTCGCGGAACTGCTGCTGGCGTGCATCGCGCTGCTGGCTTGGTCGCTGTTGCCCGATGGCCCCGGGCGCACGGCAGCGTTCATGCTCGCCAGCGCCACGTGGATCACTACACTGGTGGTCAACCTCAACCCGTTCATGCGTTTTGATGGTTATTTTCTGCTCAGTGATCTGTGGGAGGTCGACAACCTTCAGGGGCGAGCCTTTGCCCTGTGTCGCTGGCGGTTACGCGAATTTTTGTTCGGCTATGGCGCTCCGGCGCCGGAGCCTTGGTCGCCGAAGATGCAACGGCGCTTGCTGATCTGGGGGTATGGCTCGTGGTTGTGGCGCGCGGCGTTGTTTTTCGGGATCGCGCTGGCGGTCTATCACCTGTTCTTCAAGGTGTTGGGGATTTTCCTCATGCTGGTGGAACTGGTCTGGTTCATCTTCCTGCCGATCATGAATGAGTGGCGCCAGTGGTGGAGCCGCCGCGAACAGGCGCATGGCCCGCGTGTGCTGCTCAGCAGCCTGGCTGTGCTTGGTCTGCTGCTGGTGCTGATCGTGCCGTGGCGCAGCGCGGTGGAACTGCCGACGATGCTTGAGAGCGGCCGGGCCAGTGCGTTGCATGCGCCGGTGGCGGCGCGAGTCAAATCAGTCAAGGTCGCGGATGGCCAGAAAGTCGCTCAGGGCGATGTGCTGATCGAACTGGAGTCGCCGGACCTCGATTCGCAGCAGGCCATCGTCCGTCGGGAAATCCAGATCCAGCAATTGCTGATGCGCCGACAGGCCGGTCGCAGCGAAACCGCTGCCGACGCCAGTATCATCGAGCAACGCCTCGCCGAAGCCGTGGCGCAATATCGTGGTCTGAGCGCTCGACGCGAGCGCCTGCTGTTGCGCGCGCCCCATGCCGGCACTGTGCGTGATCTGCTGCCGAATCTGACGCCGGGGCGCTGGCTGTCGAGCAAGGATGCGCTGGCGCGGGTGGTCGAGGACGGTTTGCGCCTGCGCGGCTATATCGCCGAGGCCGAGTTGTGGCGGGTCAAACCGGGTGCAACCGGGCGGTTCATCGCCGATGATCCGATGCATCCGGCGATCAGCGTAAAACTGGATGAAGTCGATACCAATGGCGTGGCTTATGTCGATCAGGAGGCGCTGACCTCCGATCATCACGGGCCGATTGCCGTGCGCCGTGATCAACAGCAACGAGCCGAGCCTGTACAGGCGCAATATGGCGCGCGATTGACAGCGCTGGATCAGCCACCAGCCCCGGTTCAGCCGTTGCGCGGTGTGGTGGTGTTGCAGGGCAGGGGCGAGTCGGTACTCGGCGTGGCCTGGCGCCGGCTGGCGGCGCTGGGGGTCAGGGAAAGCGGTTTCTAGGGAGCGTGAACATGGCGAGCAACGCAGATGTGACGGCAGACGGATTGGTGGTGCGACCTGCGCGGGCCACCGACGAGCCGTTTTTGCACCACCTCTATCAGTCGGCGCGCCCGGATCTGCAATGGATCGACGGCGAGCAGGAAGTGGTGCAGCAAGTGATCGCCCAGCAATTCCAGGTGCAGGAACAGGGCGTGGGTGAAAACCATCCCAACGCCATGCACTACGTCGTGGAAAAACTCGGGACGGCCATCGGTGCACTGAGCACCGACTTCGGCCCCAATGAAATCCGCGTGTTATACATCGCCTTCATCCCCCAGGCGCGGGGCAAGGGTTACGGCCGCGCGGTATTGCAAGGCGTGCAAAAGGCCGCGCAGCAGGTTCGCTGCCCGGTGGCAACGGTGGTCTGGGCAAACAACCCCCACGCGCGGCAACACTATCTGGCGTTGGGTTTTGCGGTGGAGGAGCGTAATCCGGCGGCGGAGCGGCTGGTGTGGTATCCGCAATGAGGTGGGATTTCAGTTGAAGGAAATACAGAAATAACCCAGTTGCGGATCCCGCCCCATTGCTGGCACTCGTGAGACGAAAATATCCTCCACTCGCCCCAGTTCCGGCAGTTCCAGTGCGCACAGGCCGTCAACGAACCCGGTCGGCACCAGACTGTTGAATTCGAGGCAGAACGGCATGCGCTCGCTGTAGCGCGTCTTCGCGGCGGGGACTTCGTCGAGGTACTCGATGTGGATCGGCAGCGCCGTGCCATCCGGCAGGTGCAGCGTGTGTTGCTGGCCCAGCAATGCCTGGACGTGTTGGATCTGAACCGCTTGCAACATGGTCTGACTCCAGTGAAGAGAAAAACGGTCGGGGGCCCGAGGCCCCCGACAGTGGTTCAGTTGCGCGAAGGGAACAGCCCGTTCAGGGCAATGCTGAAGTTGACGACCAGAGAGGGGTTGACGATGGGCAACGGCTGACTGCCGCCCGTGGAGGAAATGTCCCCGGTGACAGTCGTGGTCAGGCCTTTGATGGGAACCGGCGTGGCACCTTGGGCATCGGAATAGATGTTCGCCGAGCCAGGGCCGCCGCCGGACGCGCCGATGTACGAGTTGGTGGCGGTCGGCACGGTCGCCGGATTGCTTGCAGGCACAGCCAGTTGCAGGGCGGTGTTGGCAGAAAGGCCGGTCATCGCGTGGGTGTGGTTAGGCATGTTGGCGATCGTGGCCGTGACGTTTTCCGTGCCATACACCTGACCGATGACACGCGGCGTAAGCCCCTGTCCGTTACCCTGTGCCACGGGTACGCGACCTTGCAGGTCAGGCAACTGAAAATTGGTCGTGCCGTTGCCGCCGTAGAAGGTGCCCAGCAAAGCGAACAATGCCTGGTATTGCGAGATGCTCAGGATTTGTCCGTTGCACAAGGCCCAGCCACTGGGGGCGAAGTTGAAGGCGAACGGTTGAATCGTACCCATAAAGACTTCCATGGTTCCTCATCCTTCTGTTATGTGGTCGGCGCGCCGCGCGTTAGCCTTGGTTGCAGGACAGGCACAGATGCTGTGCTGACGCCTTGCGTTTGCGCGGGCAGGTCACGCCAAGCGGTAGCGTAGACCCGGATCGGCGGACTTGCCGGACGTCGTCGTGGCCGCGCGTCGACTTCGACTCTGGCCTACAGTGTGCGCAATGAATGGCGCTGGTTTTTACTCGGTAAATCTGTAAGGGAAGGTTGATGGAAGCGCGTCGCGAGACTCCGCTGGGGGATACCCAGGACCCGTTTGCCGCACCGAATGCCGGTGTCCGGCGTTTATGGCGCTGGGCTCGCCGGCAGTGGCTGATACCGATTCTGTTGTTGGCGACGGTGGTGCGTTTTTATGACCTGAACGCCGCCGCGATCTGGGGCGACGAAGGCTCAAGCCTGTTGCTGGCGAACTATTCGCTGAGTGGTATCTGGGAGCACGCGGCGTTCGACGTGCATCCGCCGTTGTATTTCATGCTGCTGCACGGCTGGATCGGGTTGTTCGGCGACACGATTCTGTCGATCCGCAGCCTCAGCGCGCTGGCCGGCATCGCCACGGTCGGGCTGGGGGTGTGCCTGGTCGATCGCCTGGCCACCCGTCGCGCCGCAATCATTGCCGGGGTGCTGCTGGCGTTGCTGCCGACGGCGGTGCGCTACAGCCAGGAAGTGCGCATGTACTCGCTGCTCGGCCTGCTCCTGATCGGTTCCACACTGGCGCTGATTTGTTGGGTCAGGCGTCCGCAGCGCCACCGGTATCTGCTGATCTATGCATTGCTGATGAGCGCCGCGTTGTATACCCACTACTTCGCCGTGCTGGCGGCGCTGAGCCATTGGCTGTACCTGGGACTGATTCGCCTGCTGCCGGGTTATCGCCTGCGGCATATCCAGCGCAAGGACTGGTGGCTGGCCAATCTGGCCATCGTTGTGCTCTACCTGCCGTGGTTGCCGAACCTGCTTGATCTGACGCAACACATGGAAGAACTCAAGGTCGGTGGCGATGTGGGCTGGGAAGATCCAGTGACCCTGTCCTCGCTGCCGTCGATGATCTGGCTCTGGTTGATCCAGGATGAAGGCGAGCATCTCCCGTTGCTGCTGTTCTGCGGCGTACCGCTGGCTCTGCTGGCGCTGGCGGGCGTGGCCGTGGCCCGCGACCGCAGCGTGAACCATGGCAGCGTTTTGCTGGCGCTTTACACCGGTGTGCCGTTGTTGCTGGTGTTCGCGGTGTCCTTCATCAGTCCGGTGTTCATCGAGCGTTACCTGACAGCCTATGCGCTGGGATTGCCGATGCTGGCGGCGCTGGCCATCGACCGGTTGTACCGCCGCGCTCGTGTGCTGGCAGTGGCGGTTCTGGTGTCATGGGTCGGGGTTGAGCTGGTGGGCGTAAACACCAACGCCACGGTCGACCCGCACGATCAGTTCAATGTCATGGTCGATTACATCAACCGGCATTTCGTCAGCGGTGACCGGATCGTCACCAGCGACATGCTCTGGTATCTCAGTTACGTCTACTACAACCGCACTGACGCTCAGGTGCGCCTGTTTACCCCGCCCGCCGCCGATGGTCGTTCGACGCGCCCGAATCACTACGGTTTCGGCACCCTGGTGTCCGAGGAGGTCTATCTGGATCGACTCGACGACCTGCCCAAGGGCAGTGCTCGCGTCTGGTTGATCGGTGATCTGGATGTGGACGTGCCCGATCCGTTCCGACCCTTGCCGAAGAACTGGCAGTTGCGTGATCAGACCCATGCCGGCGGCGCGAATGCGCGACTTTTTTCGTTGACCACCGATAACGGGACAGCGATGCAATGTTTTAAACGGTTCACCTTTTCTTTGGCGATAAAAACAGATCTTCATAGTCCGTTTTGCTCTGTTTTGATATCAAAACACTACTAGTCGAAAGGGTATTGTTGGACTACGCTCGTCGGACAAAAGGACTTACAAAGTAGGGTGAAGGGATTGCAGCAGTTCCACTTTATCTCCGGCTTGCCGCGCTCAGGCTCTACCCTGCTTTCTGCGATTCTTCTGCAGAACCCGCGCTTTCATGCCGGCATGACCAGTCCGGTCGGCGCACTCTTCTCCGGTGTCCTTGAACAGTGCAGCGCCGGCAGCGAATTCGGCGCGGTGATCGACACCGAAATGCGCCGGCGCCTGCTGCGCGGGCTGTTCGATTCCTACTATGCCGACAAGGCTGACAAACCGGTGGTGTTCGACACCAACCGGCAGTGGAGTTCGCGCCTGCCGGCGATCAGCGATCTGTTCCCTAAAGCCAAAGTCATTGCCTGCGTGCGCAACGTCGCCTGGGTGATGGACAGCCTGGAACGGTTGTACCGCGCCAATCCTTATGAAAACACCAAGCTGTTCGGCGATGCTGTCGAACGCAACACGGTCTACAGCCGCTGCGAAACCCTGGCCCAGCGCAATCGTCTGGTTGGTTTTGCCTGGGCAGCGCTCAAAGAAGCCTATTACGGCGAGCACGCCGATTCGCTGCTGATCGTCGATTACGACTTGTTGACCCAGGCCCCGGAGCGGGTGCTGCGGCTGGTCTACGACTTCATTGGCGAACCCTGGTTCGAGCACGATTTCGAACACCTGGCCTATGACGCGCCGGAGTTCGACCAGGCCCTGGGTGTGGCCGGCCTGCACAAGGTCAAACCCAAGGTCGCCCTGCAGTCCCGACGCACGATTCTGCCGCCGGACCTGTTCAAGCAATACGCCGATCTGTCCTTTTGGCTCGATGGCTCAGCCAGCGCTGCCAATGTGATTCGTATGAAGTCCGACGCCGCGATCAGTTGATCGCGGCGTTTTTCATTGATGCGTTTACAACTGTTCGAGTCCGGGTGAGCAACATGTGGTGGAGCAAGCAAAAGTCGCGGGTAACCGAAGGCCAACGGACGCTGGCTGCGCCGCTGATCATGTCGCTGGAACCGCGCATGCTGTTCGACGGCGCTGTCGCGGCCACCGTGGCCGATACCGCTGCGGCCCAGCCCGACAGCCACCCCACTGCCGATGCAGCGAAGGCGCCCACGGCCGATCATCCGTCGGTCAGCAAGGACACCCACGGCCAGGCCGATGCCACGCCGGCTGCCAGCCCTGTCGCCGTACCGGGCCAGAGCGTGGTGTTCGTCGATGCCCGGGTCAAGGATGCCGACAGCCTGCTCAAAGGCGTTGCTCCCGGCGCGCAGGTGGTCAAGCTCGATGCCAGCAAGGACGGCTTGCAGCAGATCGCTGATTACCTCGACCAGCATTCGGGTGTCAGCTCGGTGCAGATCATCGCTCACGGCAACGCCGGTGACCTGTGGCTCGGCAACAGCTATCTGTCGGCGGACAACGTCGCGCAACGCAGTGCGGTGCTGGCGGAAATCGGCAAGGACATGAACGTCGGCGGCGACATTCTCATTTACGGCTGCTACACCGCCGAAGGTGACCGCGGCCTGAGTTTCGTCGACTCGCTGGCACAATTGACCGGCCGCGATGTGGCCGCCTCGAACAACCGCACCGGGGTGGGCGGCGACTGGGATCTGGAAATCGCCACGGGCAGGATCGAGAGCGCCAACGTGCTGTCGACCCTGTCGATGAGCGAGTACCAGTGGGGCCTCGCCACCTGGACTGCCACCAACAATGCGAACACCGGGGTCGGCTCGCTGCGCGCAGCGCTGGCGTCGGCGCAGAACGGCGACATCGTGACCTTCAGCAGCGGCATGACGGTGCAGCTCACCTCGGAATTGCTGATCAACAAGAACATCACCGTTGATGGCGACCTGAACAACGACGGGGTGGCGGACGTCACCCTCGATGGCCAGTACCGGACGCGGGTGGTGGAAATCACCTCCAGCAGCACGGTGACACTCGATGGTCTGGTCATTACTCGCGGATTGGTCTCGGGCAATGGCGGAAATGGCGGCTATGGCGCAACCGGGGCCATGGGCGGGGGGATTTTCAACGCCGGCGTCCTGACCTTGAACAACGTTTCGGTCACCGGTAACGCGGCGGCCGGTGGTGGCGGTGGTGGGGGGGTCACGGGAGCCAACTACGGCGGCGGCGGTGGCGGTGGCGGCGGCCTCGGTGGTCAGGGCGGCGGCCATGGCGGTACGGCCGGGCCGGGCACCGGGACGTTGGGCGGCCAGGCCGGCAGTGGTGGCGTCGGTGGCTACGGCGGTGGCTACGACGCCACGCACATGGGCGGCCGCGGCGGCTCCACCGTCGGCGGTGCCGGCGGCGTGGGCGTGTCCTATTACAGCAACGGCGGCAATGGCGGCACCGCGAACAACGGCACCATTTCGATTGGCGGCGGCGGTGGCGGCTCCGGCTGGGACAAGGTGGGCGGCGTCGGCGGCAATGCGGCCGGCGGCATTTACAACGCCTCCACCGGCACCCTGAAAATTGTCGGCACCTCGGTCATCAGCAACAACCTCGGTGCGGGCGGCGGTGGCGGCGGTGGTAGCGGCCAGGGCAGCAACAACCTGAACGGCGGCGACGGCGGACGGGGTGTCGGTGCGATCTGGAACCAGGGCGGCACGGTACTGATCACCGCCGCCAACTTCAGCGCCATCAGCGGCAACGCGGCCGGCAGCGGCGCCGGCGGCGCAGAACTGGGCGGCGGCGTGACGGGCTCTGTACCGTTGGCCTTCGCGGCGATCTACAACAATGGCGGCACACTCAATACCGCTTATGTGGAACCACCCACCGCAACCATCGTGATGTCGGACACGGCGTTGAAAATCGGCGAAACCTCGCTGGTGACCATCACCTTCAGCCGCGCGGTCACCGGTTTCACCAACGCCGACCTGACCATTGCCAACGGTACGCTGACAGCGGTCAGCAGCAGCGACGGTGGCCTGACCTGGACCGCGACCTTCACTCCGACCAACAACATCACCGACGCCACCAACCTGATCACCCTCGATAACACCGGGGTCAATGCGATCAGCGACGGCGTGGCGGGCGTCGGCACGACCAGTTCCGTCAACTATGCGATCGACACCGTGCGGCCGACCGTGACCATCGTGATGGCCGACACGGCGTTGAAGATCGGCGACACGTCGCTGGTGACCTTTACCTTCAGCGAAGCGGTCACCGGTTTCACCAACGCCGACCTGACCATCGCGAATGGCACACTGTCAGCAGTCAGCAGCAGTGACGGTGGAATCACCTGGACCGGAACGTTCACCCCGACCGCCAGCATCACCGATACCACCAACCTGATCACTCTGGACAACACTGGTATCGCCGACCTCGCCGGCAACGCCGGCAGCGGCACGACTGATTCGGCCAACTACGTGATCGATACCGTGCGGCCAACCGCGACCATTGTCGTGGCCGACAGCAATCTGGCAGCGGGTGAAACCTCGCTGGTGACCATCACCTTCAGCGAAGCGGTCAGCGGCTTCACCACCGCCGACCTGACGGTGGCCAACGGCACCCTGAGCGGTCTGAGCAGCAGCGACGGCGGCATCACCTGGACCGCCACGCTCACCCCGACCACCAACATCACCGACACCACCAACCTGGTCACCCTGGACAACACCGGGGTCGTCGATCTGGCCGGCAATGCCGGCAGCGGCACCACCAATTCCAACAACTACGCCATCGACACTGCGCGGCCGACCGCGACCATCGTGGTGGCCGACAACAACCTGCGGATCGGCGAAACCTCGCTGGTGACCATCACCTTCAGCGAAGCCGTGACCGGCTTCACCAATGCCGACCTGACCATTGCCAACGGCACGTTGTCGGCGCTCAGCAGCAGCGATGGCGGCATCACCTGGACGGCGACCTTCACGCCGACTGCCAGCATCACTGATGCGACCAATCTGATCACGCTGAACAATACCGGCATCGCTGACCTGAACGGCAACGCCGGCAGCGGCACCACCGACTCCAACAATTACGCCATCGACACCGTGCGCCCGACCGCGACCATCGTGGTGGCTGATAACAACCTGCGGATCGGCGAAACCTCGCTGGTAACCATCACCTTCAGCGAAGCGGTGACCGGTTTCACCAACGCCGACCTGACCATTGCCAACGGCACGCTGAGCGCAGTCAGCAGCAGCGACGGCGGCATCACCTGGACCGCGACGTTCACTCCGAGCGCCAGCGTCACCGATACCACCAACCTGATTACCCTGGACAACACCGGCATTGCCGACCTGGCGGGCAACGCCGGTAGCGGCACCACCGACTCCAACAACTACGCCATAGACACCCAGCGCCCGACCGCAACCATCGTGGTCGCCGACAGCAACCTTACGGCCGGCGAAACCTCGTTGGTGACCATCACGTTCAGCGAAGCGGTGAGCGGTTTCACCAACGCCGACCTGACCATCGCCAATGGCACGTTGACGGCGGTGAGTAGCAGCGATGGCGGCATCACCTGGACGGCAACATTCACGCCGAACGTGGGCATCAACGACGCAAGCAACCTGATCACGCTGGCCAATACCGGTATCGCCGACCTGGCGGGCAACGCCGGCAGCGGCACGACCAACTCCAACAACTACACCATCGACACCGTGGTGCCGACCGCGACCATCATCGTGGCGGACTCCAGTCTGAAGATCGGCGAGTCCTCACTGGTGACCATCACCTTCAGCGAAGCGGTGACCGGTTTCAGCAATGCCGACCTGACGATAGCCAACGGCACATTGTCGGCAGTCAGCAGCAGCGACGGTGGCATCACCTGGACAGCGACCTTCACGCCGACCAGCAACATCACCGACGCCACCAACCTGATCACCCTGGACAACGCCGGCGTACAGAACCTGTCGGGCAATGCCGGCAGCGGCACCACCGATTCCAACAATTACTCGATCGACACTCAGCGCCCGACCGCCACCATCGTGGTGGCTGACACCGCGCTCGGCGTCGGCCAGACCAGCCTGGTGACCATCACCTTCAGCGAAGCGGTGACCGGTTTCACCAACGCCGACCTGACCATCGCCAACGGCACGCTGAGTGCGGTGAGCAGCAGCGACGGCGGCCTCACCTGGACGGCGACGTTCACGCCGGCGGCGGGGATCACCGACACCACCAACCTGATCACCCTGGACAACACCGGCATCGCCGATCTGGCGGGCAACGTCGGCAGCGGTACCACCGATTCCAACAACTATGCGGTCGACAGTCAGCGTCCGACGGCGACCATTGTCATGACCGACAGCGATCTGCGTCCCGGTGAAACCGCGCAGGTGACCATCACCTTCAGTGAGGCCGTGACCGGATTCGACAACTCCGATCTGAGCGTCGCCAACGGCACCCTGAGCAATGTTTCGTCTAGCGACGGCGGCATTACCTGGACGGCCACGTTCACGCCGAACATCGGTATCACCGACCTCACCAACCTGATTGTCCTGAACAACACCGGCATCACCGACCTGGCCGGAAACACCGGCACCGGCACCACCAGTTCGGCCAACTATCAGATCCAGACTCAGGTGCCGACCGCCACCATCGTGGTTGCCGACACGTCGCTCAGGGCCGGGGAAACCTCGCTGGTGACCATCACCTTCAGCGAAGCGGTCAGCGGTTTTGACAACAGCGACCTGACCATCGCCAACGGCACGTTGAGCAATGTCAGCAGCAGCGACGGCGGTATCACCTGGACGGCCACCTTCACGCCGACAGCCAATGTCACCGACGCCACCAACCTGATCACCCTGAACAATGCCGGGGTGGCCAACCTGTCGGGCAACAGCGGCATCGGTACCACCGATTCCAACAACTTCGCCATCGACACCGCGCTGCCGACCGCCACCATCGTGGTTGCCGACAACCGCCTGGGCATTGGTGAAACCACCACAGTGACCATCACCTTCAGCGAGGCGGTGAGCGGGTTTGACCTGTCGGACATCAGCGTTGCCAACGGTGCGCTGTCGAACCTGACCAGCAGCGACGGTGGCGTGACCTGGACGGCGACTTTCACCCCGACAGCCGGCGTCAATGACGCGACCAACCTGATTCTGATCGACACCGCCGGTGTTCAGGATCTGGCCGGCAATGCTGGGGCGAGTATCGCCATCTCCAACAACTACATCCTCGATGCAACCCGGCCGACGGTGGACATCGTGGTCGCCAATCCGCATCTGGGCATCGGCCAGACCACCACGGTGACCTTCACCTTCAGCGAGGCGGTGAGCAATTTCGACCTGTCCGACCTGAGCGTGACCAACGGCGACCTGAGCAATCTGACCAGCAGCGATGGCGGCAAGACCTGGACCGCGACGTTCACGCCGACCGCGAATGTCACCGACCCGAGCAATTTCATTGCGCTGGACACCAGCAACGTCAGCGACCTGGCGGGCAACGCCGGCAGCACGGTGGCGGTGTCGAACAACTACGCCCTCGACAGCGAACGGCCGACCGCCACGGTGGTGGTTGCCAATCCGAATCTGGGTGTGGGCCAGACCTCGCAGGTAACCATCAGCTTCAATGAGGCGGTGACCGGGTTTGATCTCAGTGACATCAATGTCGGCAACGGCACCCTGTCGAACCTGAGCAGCAACGACGGCGGCAAGACCTGGACCGCGACGCTGACCCCGGGCGCCAACATCAACAGCGCCAGTAATGCGATCAGCGTCAACAGCGCCGGGGTCAGTGACCTGTCCGGCAACAGCGGCAGCGGTGTCAGCAGCTCCAATAACTACGCGATCAATACCGTGCCGCCGGTTATTCCGCCAACGGTGCCGACTACGCCGATCAATGGGGTGATTCCCGATCCGCTGTCCCGCAGCAGCGATCCGGTCGCACCGCCGCCGGCCCCGGACGTGCCGTTGCAACCGTTTGTGTTTACGCCACCGACCGGCAATCTCGGCTCGCCGCTGACCTTCCCGCCGCTGTTCGAGCAGCGTGTACTGGGCGACGGCATCCGGCCGCTGGGGGACATTTTCATCAATCACGGTGCTCTGAGCCCGAGCTTCATCGCCCAGGTATTCAGCAGCAGCGACGGAAGCGGTGACGGCAGCGGGCACGGCTTCCTCGGTTTCGGTGGCGGTGATGGCGGAGTCTTCGCCAGCAGTACGCTGTCGAGCCTGTTCCACCAGAACGACGGCGCCGAGCGGGAGGCGCTGAACGCCTTCGACAGTCACTCGCTCAAGGCCGGTGACATTTCCCAAGGGCTGCGCGGGGTATTTGGCGCGCCGACCCTCGGGCAGCAATTGCAACAACTCAAGGACAGCGAGCAGCACCGGGTCGACGACCTGGCAGCGGCATTGCGCCAGGTCGGCATCAGCGAAATGCAGGCCTGAACACACAACTACTCAACACGGTGCGGCACCTAGGGGCGATCCAGGGATGAAGAAAAGTCAGAAGTTGTTCGGCGCCAGCCTGCTGGCGCTGGCGATCAGCGGATGTGCAGTGACCAGTGAGCCGATCGAACGCAGCGTCAGTGAGCAGCGGGCCAGAACCGACCTGCAGAGCATGTACAAGGATCAGGAGCCGCTGCGTGGCCCGCTGACCCTGCATCAGGCCATGGCCCGCGCGGTGAAATACAACCTCGAAGGCCGTTTGAAGATCATGGAGGAAGCGCTGGCCAAGCGGCAGCTCGACCTCGCCAGTTTCGACATGCTGCCGCGCATGGCGCTGGACGCCGGTTACGTCGGGCGCAACAACGTCAACGCCTCCAGCAGCCAGAGCGTGCGCACCGGCACTCAGTCTCTGGAACCCTCGACCTCGCAGGACCGCGACCGCGATGTCGCCGACCTGACCATGGTCTGGAACGTCCTCGACTTCGGCGTCAGCTACATCAGCGCCAAGCAGCAGGGCGACCAGCGCCTGATCGTGCAGGAACGCCGGCGCAAGGTGATCAACACCATCGTTCAGGACGTGCGCTCAGCCTATTGGCGCGCGATGGCTGCCGAACGGTTGCTCAAGCAGATCGACAGCCTGATGGCCCGCGTCGACACCGCCCGGCGTGACAGCCAGAGCCTGAGCGATCAGCGCATCGGCGACCCGGTGCAGGCACTCGGTTACCAGCGCTCGCTGATCGAAGCCACGCGGCAACTGGAAGAACAGCGCCGCGCCCTGTCGCTGGCGAAAACCGAATTGGCAACGCTGATCAACCTGCCGCTGGGCACCAACCTGACGCTGGCGACCGATGACGGTTATCAGATTCCCGAACTCAAGGTCGCCATGGCCAAACTCGAGCAGGAAGCCCTGACCAGCCGTCCGGAACTGCGCGAGCAGGATTATCAGAGCCGCATCAGCGCCGCCGAAACCCGCAAGGCGATGTTGCGCCTGCTGCCGGGTCTGGAGTTTTCCGCCGGCGGGCATTACGACAGCAACTCGTTCCTCGTCGAACAGGGTTGGGCCGACTACGGCGTGAAAGTCACCTGAAACCTGTTCAACGTGATTTCCGCTCCGGCGGCCATCGACGTCGCCAAGGCGGGTGAGGAAGTCGCCGCCGCCCGGCGGCAGGCGATGTCGATCGCGGTGCTGGCGCAGCTGTATGTGGCGAACGCCAACTATCAGGAGGCGCTGCGGCAGTTCAAGACCAATCAGCAACTGTCGGACATCGACGGGCAGATCGTCGGCCAATTGCGCAATCGGCATCAGGCCGCCGGTATCGGTGAACTTGAACTGATTCAGGGCGAGCTGAACAACCTGCAAGCCGACCTGCGCCGTGACTTGTCGTATGCCGATCTGCGCAACGCCTATGGACAGATCTTCGCCAGCGCTGGTCTCGACCCGCTGCCGGATCAGGTGCAGTCCACCGAAGTGCAGTCGATCGCCACGGCGTTGGCCAACCGCGAGTCCGCGTGGGCGTCGGGGGATATCTCGGTGCCTGTGGTGGCGCATGCCGCTGCCCGATAATCTGCTGGCGCCTGTCGCCAGCGTCAGCCGCTCGCAACGCGAAGCCCGCAACGGCCATCGCGGTGCGGCGATTTTGTTGACTGGCCTGCCGGCGGCGGGCAAATCGACGCTGGCCCAGGCGTTGCACGCCGAGCTATTCGCCCGTGGATTGCACAGCGTGGTGCTCGATGGCGACGGCTTGCGGGTCGGGCTCAACCGCGATCTGGGGTTCAGCGACGCCGATCGCCTGGAGAACATTCGCCGTGCCAGCGAGCTGGCAGCGCTGCTGGTGGAGAACGGGCAGATCGTGATTCTGGCGATGATCGCGCCGTTGCTGGAGCTGCGCGAAGTGTTCGCTCGGCGTTTGGCTGCGGACTATCGCGAGGTCTGGTGCAGCGCGTCGTTGGCGGTGTGCGAGCAGCGTGATCCGAAGGGGCATTACGCCCGCGCACGGCGTGGCGAAATGGCCGGTTTCACCGGGGTTTCGGCACCGTACGAGCCGCCCGCGCAGCCCTCGCTGGTGCTCGACACCGGCGTGCAGACTGTGGAGGCCTGTCTGGATCGGCTGCTGACCTGGCTTGGCGAATGCGCGGTGTTGCCCAAGGCATGAGCCGCCCGGTCTGTTCGCGTCTGCCGGTGGCGGTGGACTTGCCGCTGCTGTTACAGGCGCTGCAGGCGATTGCCGAAGAGGCATGGCATGGCCACTTCAACACGGATTACTTCACGGGCGACTGGAGCGGTGTGGCACTGATTTCGGCCGCCGATGCGCTGACCGAGTTATCGCCCGGGCGCGGCGAAACGCTGCAGCGCACGCCTTGGCTGTGCGATGAACGCTGGCGGTTGGGGCTGCGCGATCTGACGCTGGATATCGTCTGTGCGCGCTTGTTGCGACTGGGGCCGGGCGGGCGAATTCACGAGCATCGTGATTACGACCTGGAAGGGCCGGATGCCGATCTGCGCCTGCATATTCCGTTGCTCAGCCCACCTGCAGTGGATTTCTGGCTCGATGATCAACGGGTGCTGATGGCGGCGGGGGAGTGCTGGTTTCTCGATCTTGCTCGTGCGCATCGGGTGGATAATTTCGATACCTGCGCGCGGATTCATCTGGTGCTCGACTGCCGGCCCGGGGCCTGGCTCACGCAGAAGATCGCCGAAGGTTTGCGCGACACTCCTGCAACGCAACCGGCTGATTCGGCGTTACAGCAATTCCAGCGACTGGTTGCAGGTGACGCAGCGTTGGCGGCGACTCTGCAGCACATGGCGGAGCCTGAGTCGTTCATCGAGCGCACTCTGGAGCTGGCCGCCAAACACGGCTTGCCATTCTCCCGCGAAGAACTGCGCGCCGCGATGCGCAGCGGTCGTCGGCAATGGAACGAACAATGGAGCGGCTGAATCTGCACGGTTGGTTGCCGATCCGGATCTGGCCGCTGGCGGGGCAGTGGCAAGTCGACTGGTGCTGGTTTGGTGAAACGCCACTGCATCAGCCTTTTTTTCGTGACGCCGTCGAAGAGGCGCTGCGGTTGCCGTTCAATCAGGCTTTTCGCCGGCAGACATCGCTGTCGGTGCTGACCGAGTGGCAAGCGCAAAGCCCGGGGTTGGCGCCGAGTGCCTTTATCCTGCACGCCTCGCGTTGCGGTTCGACGTTGATCAGCCAGATGCTCGCGCGGCTCGATGACCATATTGTGGTCTCGGAGCCACCGCCGCTTGATGCGCTTTTGCGAGGTGAGCTGCCCGAAGTCGAGCGGCGTGCAGCGATCCGTGGATTGCTCTCGGCCTACGGTCAACGTCGACGCGGTGTCGAGCAGCGACTGGTGATCAAGCTCGACGCCTGGAACATCGGCGAGTGGCCGCTGTTGCAGGCATGCTTTCCCGATACGCCATGGTTGTTCGTGTACCGCGATCCGCTGGAAATCGCCGTGTCGCACGTGCGCCGTCCGGGGATGCACATGGTGCCGGGGATGCTTGGGAACTGTGTGCTCGACGATGGTTTGCCGTTTACCGGCAGTGAAGACTTCATCGCACGACGGCTTGGTCGCTTGCTGGCGTCGGCTTATCTGCACTGCCGTGAGGGTGATGGACTGCTGGTGAACTACAGCGAATTGCCCGAGGCCATGGCCGGCCGATTGGCGAATTTTTTCCGCTTGAATGCCGAGCAGCGGCAGCAGGTGTTGGCGGCGACGGTGCAGCACGCCAAGCAGCCGTCCCAGCGTTTTGTCGCTGATGGCGAAGACAAGCGCCGCGAGGCTTCGCCGTGGTTGCGCGAACGGGTTCGGCAATGTGCCCAGGATGCCTTTGTGAATCTTGAGTTGCTGCGATCTTTTGCTGTCAGGTTTTTCCCGACAGATCCGCCATCCCCTTGAGCAACTCGATCGGCAACGGAAAGACAATCGTCGAGCTCTTGTCACCGGCAATCGAACTCAGCGTCTGCATGTAACGCAATTGCATGGCACCGGGCTGGCGGCCGAGCATTTCGGCGGCTTGCATGAGTTTTTCCGAGGCCTGCAGTTCGCCTTCGGCGTGGATCACCTTGGCCCGGCGTTCGCGTTCGGCTTCGGCCTGTTTGGCAATCGCACGCACCATCGATTCGTTGAGGTCGACGTGCTTGATCTCGACGTTGGCGACCTTGATGCCCCAGGCGTCGGTCTGGGCGTCGAGCACCTGCTGGATGTCGATGTTCAACTGCTCGCGTTCGGCCAGCAGTTCATCCAGCTCATGTTTGCCGAGCACCGCGCGCAGGGTGGTCTGCGCCAGTTGGCTGGTGGCCGAGAGAAAGTCTTCGACCTGAATGATCGCCTTCTGCGGGTCGAGCACGCGGAAGTACAGCACCGCGTTGACCTTCACCGAGACGTTGTCGCGGGTGATCACATCCTGTGGCGGCACGTCGAGGACCACGGTGCGCAGGTCGACCCGGACCATTTGCTGCACCACCGGAATCAGCAGGATCAGCCCTGGGCCCTTGACCTGCCAGAAGCGCCCGAGCTGGAACACCACGCCGCGCTCGTACTCACGCAGGATGCGGAAGGTTGACCCGGCGAGGGCGATCACCAACAGCAGCAGTGCAACGAAACCGATTTGCAGACCCATGATCACTCTCCGTGTCGCACCGCGTCAGTCGCGGCGACTTTCAGCAGTAAGCCTTTACGCCCGAGCACGCGCACCGATTGCCCGGCGTGCAGCGGTGTCGTGCTGTGCACTTGCCAGTGTTCACCCTGCAATTGCACCCAACCGTTGCGGGCGTTTTGCGCTTGTACGGTGGTCACCGCCGTCACGCTGCCGACCAGCCCGGCATCGCCGCTGACGGCGTGGCGCGGGCGGGTTTTCAAGGCGCGGACGATCAATGCGATCAGCAGCAGGGCGCTGAGCAGGCCGAGGCCGATGATCATCGGCACCGGCAACTCGGCGTTGCCCAGAATCAGCGCGCCGATGACGAACATGATGATCCCGCCGAGGCCGATCACCCCGTAGTTGGGCAGCGCTGCTTCGGCGATCAGAAAGGCAATGCCAAGGGTGATCAGCCACAGGCCGAGCGGATTGACCGCCGTCGGCAGGACATCAGCCGCGAGGGCCGAGCCGCTGGCCAGCAGTATCAGGAAAAACGTGCAACATCGGCTGTTCACGTGACCCTCCGGGAGAGTCATGGGGGTGTTTCCTTAAGTCTAGTTGAGCCTGACGTCGTATGAATTTTGATCAATAAGCGGATGTGTCCAATGAGCGGATTTCCCTTCATCAGCAACTGGCCGAACTAGACTCAGCAGAACAGGCACAACGTTCAGCGGGACACCGAGGTGCAGCATGCGTATGGCAAAAAAAGTGCAGAGCAGCCTGAACCGGGCGCATTGCGAATATGACATCGTGGCCCACCGCCACTCGGCCAGCAGTCTGGAAACCGCACGGGTTTCCGGGGTGCCCGCCGAACGCGTGGCCAAGTCGGTCATTCTCGACGACCATCACGGGCATTACCTGATGGCCGTGCTGCCGGCCAGCCGGCACCTGGACTTGAGTAAAGTGCGCATTCGCGGCGCATGGCAGATCACCCGGGAGAGCAACCTGGCGCATATCTTCGATGACTGCGAACGCGGTGCGGTGCCGCCGCTCGGTGATTCCTACGGCCTGGACATGGTCATCGACCCGCTGCTGACCCGGCAGAAAGACATTTACCTGGAAGCCGGCAACCACAACTACCTGCTGCACATGAGCATGCCCGAGTTTCTGAAAATGGTGCCGCATGCGCAGGTGCAGGAGTTGAGTCATTAGGTTTTGTGGTGCGGCCACTGACGCCTTCGCGAGCAAGCCCGCTCCCACAGGTTGACCGCAATCCCCTGTGGGAGCGGGCTTGCTCGCGAATAATCGCCCATCCACCGCATTCCTTAAGGAGTCCTCCATGGAGCAGCCCACCCACAGCCTCCCATCCCTGTTCAAGCAACTGGGACTGGACAGCGACCCGACTGGCATCGAGCAATTCATCGCCACCCATTCACCACTCAAACCCGAATTGCACCTCGCAGACGCGTTTTTCTGGAGCAAAAGCCAGGCGGATTTTTTGCGCGGCGAGATTCTTGATGATGCGGATTGGGCGGAGGTGGTGGATCAGTTGAATGTGTTGTTGCGCAATGGGCGGGAGGGATAACCATTATTTTGCGAACGGCCACATCTGTTTACGGTGCGCACGACCAACGGGCAGATTTGTTTCAAAACTTGACTGAAATTCCCCGCCAATGCGATATTGATAGTTAGCAAACTAACAGTGTGCATTTTCCCGTGCCGAATTCCCTCGACGCTCTTCAGATGAACATCAGCAGTGCCATGGTGGTGGCCGCCAGGCATTGGCGGAAGATCTGCCAGACCACGCTGGTCAACTATGGAATCTCCGAAGCCTGCGCCGTGCCGTTGTTGATGATCGGACGGCTGGGCGAGGGTGTGCGTCAGGTGCAGGTGGCGCAGGCGGCCGGGATGGAGAGTCCGTCGCTGGTGCGCCTGCTCGATCAGTTGTGCCACGCCGGCTACGTCTGCCGCACCGAAGATGCGCAGGATCGTCGGGCCAAGTGCCTGAGCCTGACCGACACCGGCCGTGAACTGGTGCAAGCGGTGGAGATCGAACTGGTGCGTCTGCGTCATGAAGTGCTCGAAGGCATCGACCAGAGTGATCTGGAAGCTACGCTTCGGATACTGCGAGCTTTTGAGGCGGCCAATCCGCCTGTGGTGATCAATTCTTGAACGGTTTTTTCTCTGGCATCCCGCCTGCCCGTGACTGGTTCTACGGGGTCCGTACCTTTGCAGCGTCGATGATTGCGCTGTACATCGCCTTGCTCATGCAAATGCCGCGTCCGTATTGGGCGATGGCCACGGTGTACATTGTCTCCAGCCCGTTTCTCGGGCCGACCAGCTCCAAGGCGCTGTACCGCGCCATCGGCACTTTTCTCGGAGCGGCGGCGGCAGTGCTGTTCGTGCCGATGTTCGTGCAGAGTCCGTATGTGCTGGTGGTGGTGATTGCCTTGTGGACGGGGATTTTGCTGTTCCTGTCGCTGCACCTGCGTACCGCCAATAACTACGCACTGATGCTGGCCGGCTACACCTTGCCGCTGATTGCCTTGCCGACCGTGGATAACCCGCTGGCGGTGTGGGACGTGGCGGAGGCGCGCACCGAAGAGATTTTTCTCGGCATCGCTGTGGCGGCGGTGGTCGGCGCGATGTTCTGGCCGCGTCGCTTGGCGCCGGTGTTCAACGACGCGGTGGGCAAGTGGTTCGCTGACGCCACCACCTACAGCCTGAAGTTTCTCAGCCGCGACGTGCAGCCTGAACAGATCGCCGCGCTGCGCATGGCCATGGTCGCCAATTTCAACAGCCTCGAATTGATGATCGGCCAGTTGCCCCACGAAGGCGCTCGACCGCAAACCGTGCGCAACACCAAGGAGCTGCGCGGGCGGATGATCCACCTGTTGCCGGTGATCGACGCGCTGGAAGACTCGCTCTATGCCCTTGAGCGACGCACACCGGAACTGGTGGAAAAGTTTGCCCCACTGCTGACCGCGACCCAGCAATGGCTCGGCCATAACGACGCCGATCTCGAACGGTGGCAGGCGCTCAAGGATCAACTCCAGGCCCTGCAACCAAGCTGCGAGGCGCTGGACGATCGCAAGCAATTGCTGTTCTCCAACGCGATTTATCGCCTCGGCGAATTCATCGATCTGTGGCAGGACTGCCGCAGTTTGCAGGACGCGATTCTCTGCGAGCGCCAGGACAGCTGGCGCGCGGTGTACCGGCACTGGCGCCTCGGGCGGCTGACGCCATTTCTCGACCGCGGGATGATGCTGTATTCGGTGGCCTCGACCGTTCTGGCGATCATCGTCGCTTCGGTGCTGTGGATTCTGCTCGGCTGGCCGGACGGTGGCAGTGCGGTGATTCTGGCGGCGGTAGCGTGCAGTTTCTTCGCCTCGATGGACGACCCGGCACCGCAGATCTACCGGTTCTTTTTCTGGACCGGGATGTCGGTGCTGTTCGCCAGCCTTTACCTGTTTCTGATTCTGCCGAACCTGCACGATTTCCCGATGCTGGTACTGGCGTTTGCGGTTCCGTTCATCTGTGTCGGCACCCTGACGGTGCAGCCACGCTTCTTCCTCGGCATGCTCCTGACGCTGGTCAACACCTCGTCGTTCATCAGCATTCAGGGCGCTTACGACGCGGACTTCTTCGCCTTCGTGAACTCCAACCTGGCCGGCCCTCTGGGCCTGCTGTTCGCGTTTATCTGGACCCTGATCGCCCGCCCGTTCGGCGTCGAGCTGGCCGCCAAACGTCTGACCCGCTTCAGCTGGAAAGACATCGTGCGCATGACCGAGCCGGCCAATCTGGCCGAACATCGGCATCTGGGCGTGCAGTTGCTCGATCGTCTGATGCAGCACTTGCCGCGTCTGGCCATGACCGGTCAGGACACCGGGATTGCCATGCGTGAAGTGCGCGTGGGCTTGAACCTGCTCGATCTGCTGGCTTACACGCCACGGGTCAGCGGCGCGCCGAAGGCCCTGCTGCAGCAAGTGGTGGCTGAGGTCGGCGAGTATTTTCGCGCGTGTCTGAAGGCCGGCGAACGCTTGCCGGCACCGAGCCCGCTACTGATGACCATGGACCGTGCGCGCCGCGCCCTCAAAGGCCACGGCGATGAAGAAACCCGGCTAAACCTGTTGCATGCCTTGAGCGGTTTGCGCCTGGCGCTGCTGCCCGGTGTGGAATTCGTCAGCACGGGCGATGCCGAAGAACCGCTGCCCGATGGAGCGCCCCTATGATCGGTGATCTGGATATCAGCGGGATTTTCCTGCCCACCCTGCTGGTGCTGATGGGCATCACCTATGTGTTGTTTCTGCTGGTGCACGGCGTGCTCACGCGTGTGCACTTTTACCGTCTGGTCTGGCACCGGGCATTGTTCAACGTGGCCCTCTACGCCGTGATGCTGTACGGCGTGGACTCACTCAGTCGATACCTGATGACATGAAAAAACCGTTTCTGACCATCGGTCGCGTGGTCCTGACCCTGCTGATCGTGACTTTTGCCGTCGTCCTCGTCTGGCGCATGGTGATGTATTACATGTTTGCGCCGTGGACCCGCGACGGCCACATCCGCGCCGACATCATCCAGATCGCTCCGGATGTGTCCGGGCTGATCCAGCAGGTCGAGGTCAAGGACAACCAGTTGATCAAACGCGGCCAGGTGCTGTTCAGCATCGACCAGGACCGTTTCAAACTGGCTCTGCGTCAGGCTAAAGCCGCTGTCGCCGATCGGGAAGAAACCCTGGCCCAGGCGCAGCGCGAAGCCAAGCGTAACCGTGGCTTGGGCAACCTGGTGCCGGCCGAACAGCTGGAAGAAAGCCAGTCGAAAGTCGCCCGGGCGCAATCGGCGCTGGCCGAAGCGCTGGTGACGGTGGACAGCGCCCAGCTCAACCTCGACCGTTCGGTGATCCGCAGCCCGGTGGATGGCTACGTCAACGACCGCGCGCCGCGTGTGCAGGAATTCGTCACCGCCGGGCGGCCGGTGCTGTCGGTGGTCGACAGCAACTCGTTCCACATCGACGGCTATTTCGAAGAAACCAAACTCGACGGCATTCATGTCGGGCAGTCGGTGGATATCCGCGTGATCGGCGACAAAGCCAAGCTGCGCGGGCATGTTGAAAGCATTGTCGCCGGTATCGAAGACCGCGACCGCACCAGCGGCAACAACCTGCTGCCCAACGTCAACCCGGCGTTCAGCTGGGTGCGCCTGGCACAACGGATTCCAGTGCGTATCGCCTTTGACGAGGTGCCGGAAGACTTCCGCATGATCGCCGGGCGGACCGCGACCGTGTCGATCATCGACGACAAAACGCAGGAGCCCGCGCAATGAACAGGGCCCTGATGATCGCCGGGTTGGGCGTGATGCTCTCGGCCTGTCAGATGGTCGGGCCGGACTATCACCTGCCCGCTGACGCGGCGGTACAGCGCAAGGACTTTCAGGGCGAACTGGCGGTGGAGGGCAAACCGGTGGTGTCAGCGCCGGTGCCGGCGGATTGGTGGCGGCTGTATAAGGACCCGCGTCTGGATCAACTGGTGCAGCAGGCCATGGCGTCCAACACGGATTTGCGCGTAGCGGCGGCGAACCTTCAACGGGCTCGCGCGCAAGTCGATGAGGCCGAAGCGGCGGGTGGCTGGAGCGCAGGCGTAAAGATGGGCGCCCAGCGTTTGCAGGAATCCGGTCAGGCGTTCTTGCTGCCGGAAAAAGTCCCGGTCGACAACGTCGGCGATATTGGCATCAGCGCGTCTTATCAGTTCGATCTGTGGGGCACCCTGCAACGCGGTATCGAAGGCGCGAAGGCTAACGCCGATGCGACTCAAGCAGCGGCTGACACCGCACGCATCACTTTGGTGGCCGATGTGGTTCGCGCCTACACCCAAGTGTGCGCGGCCAACGAAGAGCGGGAAATTGCCCAGCATTCCCTCGATCTGCAATCGCAGAGCACCACGCTGATCCAGCGCCTGCGCGATGCCGGGCGTGGTGATGAGACCCAAGTCACCCGTTCGCAAACCCAATTCAAGTCGTTGCGCGCCGACCTGCCGCGCTATGAGGCAGCGCGTCAGGCCGGGTTGTTCCGCCTGTCGATGCTGCTGGCCAAACCGGTCGAGCAATTGCCGGCCGGTACCGCCACTTGTGCCGAACTGCCGAAAATTGCCCAACTGGTGCCGGTGGGCGACGGTGCGGCGCTGCTCAAGCGTCGTCCCGATATCCGTCAGGCGGAACGTCGCTTGGCGGCCTCGACAGCGGGCGTCGGCGTCGCCACGGGCGAGCTGTATCCGGACATCAGCATCGGCGCGACCATCGGCACCGTCGGTCTTATTGACGACTTGGGCGATCCGTCGACCAACCGCTGGGGCTTCGGCCCGTCGTTGAGTTGGAAGGTGCCGACCAACGGCGCCCGTGCGCGGATCCGTGAAGCCGAGGCCAACACCCAGGCCGCACTGGCGCATTTCGACGGCGTGGTGCTCAACGCCATCCGCGAAACCCAGACCGGTCTGGCCCAATACAGCGCGCTGCTGCAACGCCGCGACGCCCTGGCCGATGCCGAGCAGTCGGCGAAACTGGCGGCGGACCAGACCCACCGCTTCTTCCAGGCCGGGCGCGAGTCGTTCCTCGCCGACCTGCAGGCGACCCGCACCTACACCGACGTCACCGCGCAACTGGCCGCCGCCAACACCCAGGTCGCTATGAGCCAGATCGATTTGTTCCTCGCCCTCGGTGGCGGTTGGGAAAGCGGACGAACGCAAGCCTCGAGCGCCAGCAAACCCTGAAGCCGTTGCTATGCTTTGAAGTGTTGAAGGGGTGCCACGTGCAACGCACCCTTTCAGCGCACATTGCTAGCGCTGGTCTAGGGGAAACCAATAATGAAAAACCCTTACGCTCTCGGCTTCTGGTGCGCCCTTGTAGCGCTGGTGCTGCTATCGGCCACCTATTTCTACGGCATCATGCTGGCCCATCAGATCGACAAGGCCATGGTCTTCCTCGACAGCGCCACCGCGTTGATCGCGGTGATGGCAATCGTGGTGGTGGCCTGGGCGTCGATCCAGGTGCAGCGGGTCAAGAAAAGACAACTTGAACAAGGCAAGACCCTGGTGCTGATCTGGGACACCAAAGTCGCCCTGCGTCGGGTCGAAACCGTGTTCGACCGCTACTTCTGGGGCAGCTACTGGCAACCGGGACGCACCTTCGCCGAAGTCATGGGCGAACTCACCGGCACCCCGCTGGAAAAAAGCCTCGAAGCCTTGAAAAAACAGTGCCTGGAACTCGACAAGCAGATTGCCGACGAAGGCTGGCACTGGCTCAACAATGCCCGCGAGCTGTCGGATGTCGCCACGGCCATGGCCCGCGAGCGCTATCAGCTGGATTTCTGTGACCCGCGCGCTGACGGGCCGGGCGGGGCGGTGATCGATCGCGACTTTGAAGTGCTGGTCTACACTTGGACGGCGCGGTTGAAGAGCTTCGATCATCAACTCGATGAGATCGAGGTTCAGTATTCCTGAGCTTCTGGGAATCCAGTGGCCCTATCGCGAGCAGGCTCACTCCTACAGGGGAACGCATTTCAATTGTAGGAGTGAGCCTGCTCGCGATAGCGTCCTCAAAAACACTGCAACTCTCCCCGCCTGTCAGCTGTCCACACTCCCCATAGACACTCTTTAACCTTTAAACATTGGGCCGCCTCGCGCTGCCAGTGCTAATCTCCACCGCTAATTTCAGCGGAGTCGAGCCGCGACCCGGTCACGGGTTCAGGGAAGACGACGACACTTACAGCCACGGACATTGATCAGGTCATTCATGAATAAATCAGCAGGCGTGCTTCTCGGGATTGTTGTTGCCATCGGTGCGATCAGCGCCGGCGGGGCCTGGTATACCGGGACCAAGATTGAAGGCGTACTGAACAACGCCGTCAGCAACGCCAACAAAGAGCTGCAGACCGCGATGGCCGGCTCCAATGGCACCGCGTCGCTGGAGCTGGTGTCGCTGGAGCGTCACACTTTCACCAGCACCGCGCACTACCGCCTCAAGGGCGAGGGCGAGATGTTCGGCGACCAGCCGGTCGAGTTGCTGTTCGTCGACCACATCGAGCACGGCCCACTGCCTTTCTCGCGCCTGGTATCGCTGAAGTGGCTGCCGGTCATGGCCACCAGCAATTACGAGCTGGAAAAGAGCCCGGCCACCGAAAAATGGTTTGCCGCCACCAAGGGCGCCGCGCCGCTCAAGGGCGTGACCAACATCGGCTACGACGAATCCACCACCAGCAGCCTTGAATTGCTGCCGCTGGAAACCGCGCTGGACGAGCAGTCGAGCCTGAAATTCTCCGGCCTGACCATGAACATCTCCGCCAGTGCCCAGGCGCAGAAGGTCAAGGCTGACGGCTACATGGACAACCTGAAACTGGTCACCGTGTCGCAGGATCAAGCACCGGTGCAGGTCGAACTCAACGGTCTGACCCTGGCCAGCAACCTCACCAAGAGCAGCTACGGCTACTACACCGGGGAAAACACCCTGGAGCTGACCAGCAGCAAAACCACTTTCGGTGCCAAGCAGTCGGTGCTCGGCGTGAAGAACTTCGAAATGAAGAACCTCACCGAAGAGAGCGGCAGCAATGCCTCGGGCCGCGCTGATTACAAGGTGGGTGAAGTCACCCTCAACGACAAGAAAATCGGTTCGGCCAACATGGCTATGAGCCTGAAGAACCTCGACATCCCGTCGACCATGTCGCTGATGCAGATCTACCAGACCAAATTGCAGCCGTACGAGAAGGAAGCGGCGGCCGCTGCCGAAGCCGGCCTGCCGGCACCGGAACTGAACCTGACCGAAGCCGAGTCGGCACAGGTCAAGGCTGACCTGCAGAAACTGCTGGCCGCCAGTCCACAGATCGCGCTGGAAAACCTGTCGCTGAAAACCGCCAACGGTGAAAGCCGCGCCAGCCTGGTGATTGATCTGACCAAGCCACAGTCGATGGATCTGCCGCCGGATCAACTGGGTAAACAGTTGGTCGCGCTGCTGGACCTGAACATTCAGGTGTCCAAGCCGATGCTGATCGATCTGCTCAGCGTGCAGGCGCAGCTCGACGGTCAGACTGATGCCAAAGCCATCGTCGACCAGGCCAGCGCCGGTGCCGACATGTTTTCCGGCATGGCCGTCGGTTCGCAGTTGGCGACCGTCGATGGCACCAACGTCGTGACCAAGCTGCATTACGCCGCCAATCAGGTGGAGTTCAACGGCCAGAAGATGACCGTCGAGCAGTTCGTCGGCTTCCTGATGAGCAAGTTCGCTGGCGTCACGCAAGTGCAGTAATCCTGCGTTCTAAATAACAACGCCCGGCCTCTGATCCACAGACGCCGGGCGTTTTGCTGTCTGGTGTGCGGGTTTTCGTCTGAGCCGGCGCCGCGATTCTGAACAATTATTGCGTTCTGGATATTCGACTACGCTTGCATGCAAGACTGCCTGACTAAGCTTGGCTGGGTCTCTTTTGACTCGGTCTCCGTTACGAATGGGCAAGGGGGGCATTGCGACCCGGCTGGCCATGTAAGGATGCTGACGAATGCCGCGTATAGATGTTCCTGTTTTACATCGTGGTTTACGCCCGTTGTTTCGCGTTGCGCTGTGCAGCCAGTTGCTCTGGCCGGCACTGGCGTTTGCCGATACGGCCTATGATCAGATGGTGCGTGATGCCCGTGCCGGGCAGACCACGCCTGCGCTGAACGTGCTGCGCCAGGTGCCACCGGGGCAATCGACCACCGGCCAGATCAGCGATCACCTGCAGATCGCCAGTTGGGCCGGCCTCGATGCCGAGGTGGTGCAGGTCTATGAGACCCAGGGCCGTGACCGGGTGCTGCCGGTGCAGGCACTGACCGCCACCGCACGCGCCTATCGCAACCTCAAGCGTTGGGAGCAGGCGACCCAGGTCTACAACAAGGCCCTGGCGCTGGAGCCGGACAACGCTGACCTGCAACTGGGGCTGGCGCTGACCCAGGCTGACGCGGGCAAACCCGACGAAGCCGTGACCCGCGCCAAGGCTCTGGTTGCCGCCAAACCCGACGATCCCTCACGCCGTCTCGCACTGGGCTATGCCCTGACCCGCGCCGGCAAGCAGTACGACGCATTGTTTGAATACGATCAGGCGTTCATGCGTGCCGGCAGCAAGCCGGAAGTCGCCCGTGAATACGTGGTCGCCCTGCAAAAGGCGCGGCTGCCGGAACCGGCGCTGCGTCTGGCCAATCAACGTCCGGGGCTGATCGACCCGGTCACCCTGCGTCGCCTCGAAGGTGATCTGGCTGCCGAACGCGTGCGTCTGGCCGAACTCGCCACCCGCAGCGAAAAAGAACGCTATGTGATCGCCGACCGCGCGCTGGCCGATTACGACAAATTGCTCGCCAACTGGACCCCGGACGCCAGCGCCCACGATGACGTGATTCGCTGGCGCATCGACCGCATGGGCGCACTCAAGGCGCGGGCGCGCACCGCCGACGTGATCAATGAATATCAGAAGCTGCAAAGCGAAGGCGTGAAGATTCCGACCTACGCCATGCGCTGGGTGGCGGCGTCGTATCTGGATCAGCGCCAGCCGGAAGTCTCCACTGACCTGTATCGCCAGGTGCTGTCGGCGCCGGACGCCGATGTCGGTGATCGTCTCGAAGACACCACCGCGTTGTACTACTCGCTGCTGGAAAGTGACCGCGCCGATGAAGCGCGCAAAGTCGCCGAGGATCTGGCCAAGACCCAGAAGCCGCGCGTCGAACTCAAGGGCTTGCCGATCGGCAACCCCAACGACGAATGGATGGACGCCCAGCAGCTCGCGGCGCAGGCCGGTACCTACGGTTCCGATCTGCCACACGGGGAGGAACGTCTGCAAACCCTGGTCGATCAGGCCCCGGGCAACCTCGGTTTGCGTCTGGCCCAGGCCGATCTGTATCTGGCCCGACAATGGCCACGCCGCGCGGAAAACCAGCTCAAGGAAACCGAAAGCATGGCCCCGCGCGACATGGGCCTGGAACTGGCTCAGGCGCGCACCGCGATGACCCTGCAGGAATGGCGGCAAATGGATGCGCTGACCGATGACGTGGTCGCGCGTTTTCCCGACAACCGTCAGGTGCAGCGCGCGGCCCGTGAGCGTGAAGTGCACGACATGTCCGAACTGCGCGTCGAAGCCTACGGCGGCAAAGCCAATGGGGGCGGCGGCAGCGGTGGTGCGGGCGCGGTCAGTGGCAGCCGTGATTTCGGCATCCAGAGCACGCTGTACAGCCCGCCGATCAATGAAGACTGGCGGGTGTTCGTCGGCGCCGGTTATGCCACCGGCGATTTCGCCGAAGGCACCGGCACCGACCGCTTCCAGCGCGTTGGCCTGGAACGGCGCACCCGTGACATGAGCCTGGAAGCCGAAGTTTCCAATCACGATTACGGTTACGGCGCCAAACAGGGCGCACGCATCGCGATTGCCCGCGACATCAACGACAACTGGCAGTACGGCGGCAGCTTCGCCTACCTGTCGGCCGAGACGCCGTTGCGTGCGCTCAACAGCGACATCAAGGCCAACGGCGGCAACGCGTTCATCCGCTGGCGCGCCAACGAGAGCCGCGAGTGGCGCCTGTCGGTCAGCCCGTCGCACTTCAGTGATGGCAACAACCGCGTCGAGGCCTTGCTCACCGGGCGCGAGGGCGTTTACAGCGCGCCGAACGTGCAGGTCGATGCCGGTCTGGAAGTCGGCACCAGCCATAACTCCAATTCCGAGGACGTGCCGTACTTCAACCCGAAGTCGGACTTCAGCGTGATGCCGACGGTCAACGTCAACCATGTGCTTTACCACCGCTACGAAACCTCCTGGAGCCAGCAATTCCAGGCCGGCGCGGGGACGTACAGCCAGCGCGACCACGGCACCGGCGGCATGGCGATGCTCGGCTACGGCCAGCGTTATGCCTGGAACGACGTGTTCGAGGTGGGCGGTTTGTTCAGTGTGATCAACCGGCCCTACGACGGTGATCGGGAGACCGATCTGCGTCTGCTTGTCGACCTCACTTTCCGCTTCTAGAAGAGTTTGAAGATGCCTTTGATGACGCGTTTCATCCTTCTGCTGGGAGTGCTGCTGATCAGCGCCTGCGCCCAGCAAGCCCCGGCTTTCGCGCCGCCCTCGCAACGTCCGCTGGCGGCCAGTGAAAAACCGTGGCCGAAAAACCACGTGCTGGGCATCGCCTATCACGACGTCGAAGACCGTGACCCTGATCAGGCCGTGGTGGCCGTGCGCACCGAGCGCATGATCGAACAGTTGGCCTGGCTGCGCGAGAACGGCTACCAGCCGGTCACCGTCGATCAGATCATGGCGGCGCGCAAGGGCGGCCCGGAACTGCCGGCCAAAGCGATCCTGCTCAGTTTCGACGACGGTTACTCAAGCTTCTATACCCGCGTGTTGCCGGTGCTGCGCGCCTACAACTGGCACGCGTTGCTGGCGCCGGTCGGCACCTGGATCGATACGCCGCTCAATCAACCGGTGGATTTTGCCGGCGCACCCCGCGCACGCTCCGACTTCCTGACCTGGGATCAGGTGCGGGAAATCTCGCAGTCGGGTCTGGTGGAAATCGCCGCGCACACCGACGCCAGCCACAAAGGCATCCTCGCCAACCCGCAAGGCAACATGCAGCCGGCGGCGGCCACGCGGCGTTACGACCCGGTGACCAAACGCTACGAATCCGAGGCCGATTTCCAGACGCGAATCCGCAACGACGTCGCGACCATCTCGGAGAAGATCCGCAAGGTCACCGGCAAGAAACCGCGAGTCTGGGTCTGGCCCTACGGCACGGCGGACGGTACTTCGCTGACCGTGGTCGGCGAGCAGGGCTACGAGATGGCCCTGACCCTGGATGACGGTCTGGACGCTCTCGACAACCTGATGAGCAGTCCGCGCTTCCTGGTGGCCTCCGATCCTGACGGCGAGCATTTCGCCAACAGCATCGTCGGCGTGCAATCGGACTTCGCCATGCGCGTGGTGCATGTCGATCTGGACAACGTTTACGACCCGGACCCGGCGCAGCAGGAAATCAACCTCGGCAAGCTGATCCAGCGCATGGCCGACATGGGCGCCAACACTGTGTTCCTGCAGGCCTTCGCCGATCCGAAGGGCGACGGGCTGGTGCACTCGCTGTACTTCCCCAACCGTCACCTGCCGGTGCGCGCCGACATCTTTGACCGTGTCGCCTGGCAACTGCGCACTCGGGCGCACGTGAAAGTGTTCGCCTGGATGCCGGTCCTGAGTTTCGGCCTCGATTCGAAGTTGCCGCGTGTCACGCGCTGGGATCCGCAGACCGGCACCACCTCGGTCGATCCGGGCCAGTATCAGCGCCTGTCGCCGTTCGATCCGCAAGTACGGCAGATCATCGGTGAAATCTACGAAGACGTGGCGCGCCTGACCTCGGTCGACGGCATTCTCTATCACGACGACGCGGTGCTCTCGGACTTCGAAGACGCCAGCCCCGAGGCCCTGAAGGCGTATGCCGCGCACGGCTTGCCGGGGTCCATTGCTGCGCTTCGCGATGATCCGGCAGCCATGCAGCGCTGGACGCGGTTCAAGAGCAAATACCTGATCGACTTCACCAATGAGCTGACCGCCAAGGTACGTGCGATCCGTGGCCCGCAAGTGCTGACCGCACGCAACATCTTCGCCGAGCCGGTACTCAATCCTGAGAGCGAAGCCTGGTTTGCGCAGAACCTCGACGACTTCCTCGTGACCTACGACTGGACGGCGCCGATGGCCATGCCGCTGATGGAAAAACAGACCCAGGCGCAATCCGGCCCGTGGCTTGAAGAACTGGTGGCGAAGATCAAACAGCGCCCCGGTGCACTGGATCGCACAGTCTTCGAACTGCAGGCCCGCGACTGGACGAAAAAGGATCAGGCCGACATCGACGGCGCCCAACTGGCCGACTGGATGGGCCGGCTCAAGCGTCAGGGTGCGACCAGTTTCGGTTACTACCCGGACAACTTCCTCGACAATCTGCCGGACCTGAAAACCGTAAGGCCTGCGCTCTCCAACAAATGGAACCCATGACATGCTGGATAGACTGTTAGCCCTGCTTGTTCTGGCGCTCGTCCTCGGCGTGCCGCTGGGGTTGATCTTCCTGGTCACCGGGCAGTTCCTGATGGACTTCGTGTTCTTCTACCCGTTGTTCATGTCCGGCCTGTGGATTGCCGGCGGCCTGTATTTCTGGCTGCACTGGGAACGCCACTGGCCATGGAAGGACGACACTTTGCCGCCGCCACTGGAAGGCGAGCCGCTGATCTCGATCCTGATCCCTTGCTACAACGAAGGCGAAAACGCTGCCGACACGATTCACGCGGCGCTGGCCCAGCACTATCCGAACATCGAAGTCATTGCGATCAACGACGGCTCCAAGGACAACACCGCCGAAGTGCTCGACCGGCTCGCCCAGGAAGACCCACGCCTGCGGGTGCTGCATCTGGCAGAAAACCAGGGCAAGGCTGTGGCCCTGCGCATGGGGGCGATTGCTGCGCGCAGCGAATATCTGGTGTGCATCGACGGTGACGCGCTGCTGGCGCCGAACACGGCGGCCTATCTGGTGGCGCCGATGCTCGACAACGCGCGCCTCGGCGCGGTGACCGGCAACCCGCGGATTCGCACGCGTTCGACGCTGGTCGGGCGAGTGCAGGTTGGCGAGTTCTCATCGATCATCGGGCTGATCAAGCGCACGCAACGGGTGTTCGGGCGGATCTTCACCGTGTCCGGGGTCATCGTCGCGTTCCGCCGTACGGCGCTGAACCGGGTCGGCTACTGGAGCCCGGACATGATCACCGAAGACATCGACATCAGCTGGAAGCTGCAACTCGATCACTGGAGCATCTTCTACGAACCGCGTGCGCTGTGCTGGATCCTCATGCCGGAGACCCTCGGCGGCCTGTGGAAGCAGCGCCTGCGCTGGGCGCAGGGTGGTGCCGAGGTGCTGTTCAAGAACATTCGCGGCATCTGGCAGTACCGCCATCGTTACCTGTGGCCGCTGCTGTTCGAATACTGCCTGTCGACCGGGTGGGCCTTCACCTTCCTGCTGTCGGTGATCTTCTGGGGCGTCGGCAAGTTCGTGGTCATGCCGGAATCGATTGCCGTGCATCACCTGATGCCCCCGGCGTTCACCGGCCTGTTGCTGGCGTTTGTCTGCCTGGTGCAATTCGCAGTCAGCATCATCATCGACCGGCGCTATGAACCGGGTCTGGGCCGAACCATGTTCTGGGTGGTCTGGTATCCGATCGCGTTCTGGCTGGTCAGCCTGCTCACCACCTTGGTCAGTTTCCCCAAAGTGCTGTTTGGTCAACACCAGAAGCGTGCGCGTTGGGTCAGCCCTGACCGGGGTATCAAACCGGTCGGCGACGACGAAGAGGAGGTCATCAAATGAAAATCATCCGGACCCGGCAGCGGCCCTTCCTGGTGGTGGTCGATGTGGTCCTCACCGTGCTGGCCTGGGTCGGCCTGCTGTTTCTGCTGATTCGCGGACTGTGGCCGTTGATCGAGACCCACGCCGGTGGGCCGCGCATCGACAATTCGGCATTCGAGGCTCTGGGTACGTTGCAGATCTACCTGTGGGTGGCGCTGGTCAACGCAGTGATCCTGATTGGTTGGGCGCGTTATCAGCAGCGCAAAAGCAGAAGTTTCGCCCAGCGTCGTTTGCCGGCACCGGTGGTCGATGATGAAGGGCTGAGCAAGAGCTTCCGCCTGTGCGATGACCGCCTGGAGAAGCTGCGCACACCCGGGGTGATGACCATCCACAACGATCAGGAAGGTGATATCAGCCACGTGGTGCTGAACTTTCGTCCGCTGCAGCCAGCGGAGTTGCCGCCACCACTGGCGCCGCCGGAACACCCACGGGTGATCTTTCTGCACGCCGAGGATGATGACAATCGCGACCCGGTGAATCGCCCCACCTGAACAACGACTCCCCTGTAGGAGCTGCCGAAGGCTGCGATCTTTTGATCTTTAAAATCAAGATCAAAAGATCGCAGCCTTCGGCCGCTCCTACATTGTTCAGCATTCAGCAGCGAATCAGTTCCCACGCGTCTTCCATCGTCAGCGGCTGTTTCATCCGCTCGGCCAGCATCGCCATGGCCCGCTCCTCCTCGCATGCCACAGCGGCAACCACCACGCCGTTGTGGCCGAACAGGCCGATGAAGGGCGGATGCTCGGGCTCGCCCTTGAACTCGATTTCATCCCACTGACTGGCATGGCCAAGGTAGTCGTAGTTCCTGCCGAAGTGCCAGGTCCAGAAAAACGGCACATCCAGATAATGTTCATCGGCACCCAACATGTTGGCGGCAGCGATGCGTGCGTGCTGCTGGGCCAGGCGCCAATGCTCAATGCGTTGCGGCTGGCCGCTCAGGGTGAACGTGGCGATATCGCCAATCGCCCATAGACCTTCGCAGACCCGCAGGCCGGCATCGACGCGCAGTGACTGGTCTTTCTCCCTCGGCAGCGAAGCGAACGCTTCTGTGGCCGGATGCACACCAACCCCCGCCAGCACCAGATCCGCCGAAACGCGCAAACCGTTGTCCAGCAGCACCGCCTCGACTTTGCCATCACCGGTGATTTCCCGGGCTTCGTGATCGGTGATGAATTTCACCCCGTGTTGTTCATGCAGCGCACGGATCGCCTTGCCCACCGCTTCGCCAAATTGCGCGGCAAACGGGATGGCGTGGCGGGCGATGACTGTGACGTCGAGGCCGAACTGACGCAGGGCCGAGGCGCATTCGAGGGCGATAAAGCTGTCGCCGATGATCAGCGCCCGCTGTTCGGGGTTGGCGGTGCGCATGATCTGTTCGGCCTGGGCTTTCGAGCGCAGGACGAAAACCTGCGGCAGGTCGGCGCCGGGTAGTTGCAGCGGATTGGGCTCGCCGCCGGTGGCGAGCACTGCGGCGTCGTAGCGCAGGGATTGGCCGTCGTGCAAATGCAGGGTTTTCGCTGAAGCGTCGATGGCAGTGATTGCGCCTTGCTGGCGTTCGATGCGCTGCTCTTGATAAAAATCTTCATCGCGCAGCGGCGGGGTTTCCTGCGCCGACATCTCGCCGGCGAGGACAAATTTGCTCAGCACCGTGCGGTCGTAACCGGCATCCGCTTCGCGGTCGAGCATGATGATCCGGCCACCGAACCCTTTTTCCCGCAATGCGGCCGCGCACGCCGTCCCGGCTGCACCTGCGCCGACAATCACGAATGTACGCGGGTCATCTTCTGGCGGTGTGTGCGCATCGTTTAACGGCTGGTCATCGACCCAGACTTCCTCGCCGCGTAGTTCCAGCGGATAACGCTTGAGACTGTCGAGGGCCGGTGGCTCGCACAACGCGCCGTCTTCGACGCGAAATGCGGCTTTATGCCAAGGACAGATCAGGCGTCCGTTGCACAGCGCGCCGTCAGCCAGTGGCGCCCCGGCATGTGGGCATTCGCCCTGAAATGCGCGCAGTTGGCCATTGGCATGGAGCAGAACAATCTTGCGCTCGCCGATTTCGACTTGCAGGCCACGGTCTTCGGGGACATCGGCGACACGGGCGACACGGTGCAGGCTCATGTTCGTGCTCCTGACAGGCATTTCTCTTACGAGTTTGCGCCGCCGTGCGAGGTTCAGCCAATTGCCACTGCCAAGCTACGAACGGTACAGCTATAGTTTGCAGGCCGACGAAGGCCCAACTGCACAAGGTACTCCCGGAATGACCCGATTGACCTCTCTCAACCCTTGGCTGGCGGCCGTCGCCGTCGCCCTTTGCGTGCAGTTTCCGGCGCAGGCGGCCGAGCGCTTTACCCTCGACATCCCCGGTGTCTCGGACAACCGTCTGTTCACCTCGGCCGCCGCGAGCGATGCGGCCGGTTGCGGTGGCAAGAACCAGTCCCCGGCGCTGGCCTGGAACGCCGGGCCTGCCGGCACCCTGAGCTACGCGATCGTCATGCACGACCCGGACGGTCAGAAAGGTGCTGGCGTCGATCACTGGATTCACTATGGCATCAAGGCCACCACCCGGCAGATCCCTGCTGGCGTCGGCGCCAAATCCAATCTCGAAGGCATGGGCGGTACCAACACCAAAGGCACCACCCATTACATCGGGCCGTGCCCACCGGTTGGCGACAGCGCCCACCACTACATCATTCAGATTTACGCCCTGGATCTGGCCCCGGACGCCTTGCCAGCCGGCCTGACCCGCGCCGAACTGATGGACAAAATCAAAGGCCACGTATTGCGTAACAGCAGCGTGGTACGGCGTTATCACCGCTGAAAAAATTTTCAGCGGGGTTTAACCCGATCTGAAAGGGCTGCCCGTCTCAGTGGATGAATGGATCACTTTCATCCCGAGGTCAGCCCCCATGTCCCGCTCCCTGCCTTTTCTGCGACCCGTTGCCGTCGGTGTGTTGTTGACCGTCGCCGGTTGCGGCGTGTCTTCCAATCCCGAATCGGCTGCCGTTCCGGCGCCGGCCCAGCCACAGGCGTCGATTCAGCATGAGGCGCTGATCGCCGATGGCGCCATGGCCAAGCGCAGTGCGCGACCGGCGCCGATGGCCAGTTTCGCGGCGATGCCGGCCCCGGAAAGTTATTCACAAGGCTATCGTGACGAACAGCGCGAGCAATATCAGGCGCTAGCCGACAACCCGATCCACAGCGTGGACGAGGCTCCGGTCTCGACCTTCAGCGCTGACGTTGATACCGGCGCCTACGCCAATGTCCGGCGTTTGCTCAATCAGGGACGCCTGCCGCCGGAAGGCGCGGTGCGGCTGGAAGAGTTGGTCAATTATTTTCCCTACAACTATGCGCTGCCGACCGATGGTTCGCCCTTCGGCGTAACCACCGAACTGGCCGCCACCCCGTGGAATCCGCACACCCGCCTGCTGCGCATCGGCATCAAGGCCTCTGACCGGGCTGTGGCGGAGCTGGCCCCGGCGAATCTGGTGTTTCTGGTGGATGTGTCCGGCTCGATGGATCGCCGCGAAGGGCTGCCACTGGTCAAAAGCACATTGAAACTGCTGGTCGATCAGTTGCGCGAACAGGATCGGGTGTCGCTGGTGGTGTATGCCGGCGAATCCCGTGTGGTGCTGGAGCCAACGTCCGGACACGAGAAAGCCAAAATTCGCACAGCCATCGAGCAATTGACCGCAAGCGGTTCAACCGCTGGCGCGTCGGGCATCGAACTGGCCTATCAAATGGCGCAGCAGGCGTTCATTCCCAAAGGCATCAACCGCATCCTGTTGGCCACCGACGGTGACTTCAACGTCGGCGTCAGCGACTTCGACAGCCTCAAACAAATGGCTGTGGATAAACGCAAAACCGGGATTTCCCTGACTACCCTGGGTTTCGGTGTGGATAACTACAATGAACACTTGATGGAGCAACTGGCCGACGCCGGCGACGGCAACTACGCCTACATCGACAACCTGCGCGAGGCGCGCAAAGTGCTGGTGGATCAACTCGGTTCGACCCTGGTGGTGGTGGCGAAAAACGTCAAATTGCAGGTGGAATTCAACCCGGCGCAGGTCAGTGAATATCGCCTGCTTGGCTACGAAAACCGCGCCTTGAAGCGTGAGGATTTCAGCAATGACAAAGTCGATGCCGGTGAAGTCGGCGCAGGACACACGGTGACCGCGCTGTATGAAATTGCTCCGACAGGTGAGAAGGGCTGGCTGGAACCGCTGCGCTACGGTAAATCGGAGAAGGTGGTTGCTGCGAAGGATGGAGAATTGGCGATGTTGCGTGTGCGTTATCAACAGCCCGAAGGTGGGAAAAGTCTGCTGATCGAGCGGCCGATTGCCAATCAGCTCGCACCGGCCAGTGAGGACCTGCGTTTCGCGGCGGCAGTGGCGGCGTTTTCCCAGCAGCTCAAGGACGCTCGCTACACCGGCGACTTCAGCCTCAAGGACACCGAAACCCTGGCCCGTGGCGCTCGGGGCGACGACCGCTTCGGCTTGCGCAACGAGTTCGTGCAACTGGTGGAACTGGCGCAAAGCCTGCGCGCCTCAACCGCATCGAATGCGATGCCCACTGAGCGACGGATTGAATAGTGAGCCGATTGAAAGGCTTCATCAGTCAGCTGTTTGCTACGCCAGACAGCGCGGCCGCCAGCAGCGATGAAACGCTGCTGGCGCGTTATCGCGAGGGCGACGGCGCGGCGTTCGAGATTTTGTACGCGCGCCATCGTCAGGGTTTGTATCGGTTTCTGCTTGGATTGAGCGGCAAACCGGAATTGGCTGACGAAGTCTTTCAGGACACCTGGCTGAGCCTGATCCGCAGCACCAGTCAGCCACAGGGCCGGGCGACGTTTCGTACGTGGCTGTTCCAGATTGCGCGCAATCGGCTGATCGATCACTGGCGCAAACACGGCGCACATCAGCCGCTGCACGACAGCTACGACGAACAGCTGCATGCGATTGGCGACGAGACCAATGATCCCGAACAATTACTGAACCTCAGCCGCGACAGCCAGCGCCTGGAAAGCGCTCTGCAAACCTTGCCTGCCGATCAGCGCGAAGTGTTCCTGCTGCGTGCCCACGGCGACCTCGACCTGGCACAAATCGCCAGCCTCACCGAAACACCGCTGGAAACCGTCAAGAGCCGCTTGCGCTACGCCCAGCATAAACTGCGTCGGCTGCTGGCCGAGGAGGTACTGACATGACTGACGCCCGCCAGACACCCGAAGAATCTGTGATCAAACATGTACGCGAACAGCACAATGTTGAACCGCCGGCGCACCTTGATGCGTTCATCCTCAAGGCTGCTCTCCGCGAAACACCGGTGCCCAAGCCAGGCCTGTGGCAACGCTGGCTGCGGGCCTGTCAGAAACCGCGTTGGCAGGTCGCCTTCGCCAGCCTGGTCGGTGTGGCACTGATGCTGTCGCTGGTGCAACACACGCCGGAACCACAACCGCAATTCGACTTCGCCCCGGCGGCCAAACCGGCCGCGCCATTGGCGCGTAAACAAGCCCCGGAAGCGCAATCACTGCCCGCTCCACCCGCTGCGGCCATGTCCGCGCCGGCGCCGATGATGGAAATGGCCGCGCCGATGCAAAGCGACGCGATCAGCGCCGACCAAGCCAAACTCAACAAACGCGCCGCCGCCCCAGCCAACGGCCTAGATACGCAGCTGCGCGAAGTCCTGCGCCTGCGCGACTCCGGTCAGTTGCAAGCCGCTGACGCGCTATACAACAACCTGCACAAACGCTACCCCGGCGTGGACCTCGACCGGCGACTCGAAAAAATCCGCCAGAACTGACCGCTTGTTCACCCAGCCATTTGGCATTGCCCGGCAAAAACGCGCACTATCGGGCCATGGCTGAAGCGCTGGAGAACAAAGTGGCAGCAAAAATCGACCGCATCGCCCAACTCCTCAACTGCCCGCAGAAGGGCGAGGAGATGCGGCGCGCGATTACCGAGGCGCGCAAGGAGTTTCTGCTGAACCAGTCGGAAGAAGACGTCGTGGAAGAAGACGAGGTTTTTGAGGAGGTTGGGGAAGAAGAGGAAGACGACGATTACGATGAGTTTGACTGGACGACGGAGTGACCGTCGTCGCATGAAACACCGCGCCCACAAAAAAGCCCCGGACCATCACAGTCCGGGGCTTTCTCGTTTCAATTCATGGCGCACCAGGCGGGATTCGAACCCACGACCCCTGCCTTCGGAGGGCAGTACTCTATCCAGCTGAGCTACTGGTGCAGCGGGCGACATCATACCTAGGTCGGCTCGGGGCGTCCATGCCGGGTTTTGGCGGGTTTTGTCAGTGCGCGTGTCGGTGTGAAACGCTGCATTCCTTAAAGCTGTAACGTCCTGCAAAACCCTCGCTTGGCGCTTTTTCCTGGCTGATCTATGGTTTGGTTGCGGCCGGGGCTTTTTGCGCGTTGATCTGAAAAAACCAGCAAACGCTGGGTTTTTGTTCTTTTTTTCGAACGACCTATTGTCCTTTACCCCCTTTGCTCCTACGATCCGTTTGAGATTTCAAACGCTCTTTGACGGGGTGTGGATGCGCAGATGCTGTGAATAACGCACGATCGCTGCGCCTCACCCGGTAGATGATTTCCCTGACGGCAGCCTTGCGAGGCGCCTTTCTACAATCATAATTTTGCTCCGCGCAGGCCGCGGTGCTGTTAAGGAAAGCCGACATGCAGCTTAAAGACACCCAGTTGTTCCGCCAGCAAGCCTTCATTGATGGCGCTTGGGTCGATGCGGACAACGGTCAGACGATCAAGGTCAACAACCCGGCCACCGGCGAAATCCTCGGCACCGTGCCGAAGATGGGCGCTGCCGAAACCCGCCGTGCCATCGAAGCCGCCGACAAGGCGCTGCCGGCCTGGCGTGCACTGACCGCCAAGGAGCGTGCAGGCAAGCTGCGTCGCTGGTTCGAACTGATGATCGAGAACCAGGACGACCTCGCGCGCCTGATGACCCTCGAGCAGGGCAAGCCGCTGGCCGAAGCCAAGGGCGAAATCGTTTACGCCGCTTCGTTCATCGAGTGGTTCGCCGAAGAAGCCAAGCGTATCTACGGTGACGTGATCCCGGGCCACCAGCCGGACAAGCGCCTGATCGTGATCAAGCAGCCGATCGGCGTAACCGCCGCGATCACCCCGTGGAACTTCCCGGCGGCGATGATCACCCGTAAAGCCGGCCCTGCGCTGGCCGCCGGTTGCACCATGGTGCTCAAGCCAGCGTCGCAAACCCCATTCTCCGCTTTCGCCCTGGCCGAACTGGCGCAGCGGGCCGGCATCCCTAAAGGTGTGTTCAGCGTGGTCTCCGGCAGCGCCGGCGACATCGGCAGCGAGCTGACCAGCAACCCGATCGTGCGCAAGCTGTCCTTCACCGGCTCGACCGAAATCGGCCGTCAGCTGATGTCGGAATGCGCCAAGGACATCAAGAAAGTCTCGCTGGAACTGGGCGGCAACGCGCCGTTCATCGTGTTCGACGACGCGGACCTGGATAAGGCCGTCGAAGGCGCGATCATTTCCAAATACCGCAACAACGGCCAGACCTGCGTCTGCGCCAACCGTCTGTACATTCAGGATTCGGTCTACGACGCGTTCGCCGAGAAGCTGAAAGTGGCCGTCGCCAAGCTGAAGATCGGCAACGGTCTGGAAGAAGGCACCACCACTGGCCCGCTGATCGACGAAAAAGCCGTGGCCAAGGTGCAAGAGCACATCGCTGACGCCGTGGCCAAAGGCGCCACCGTGCTGGCCGGTGGCAAGCCGATGGAAGGCAACTTCTTCGAGCCGACCATCCTGACCAACGTGCCGAAAGACGCGGCTGTCGCCAAGGAAGAAACCTTCGGCCCGCTGGCGCCGCTGTTCCGCTTCAAAGACGAAGCCGAAGTGATCGCGATGTCCAACGACACCGAGTTCGGTCTGGCGTCGTACTTCTACGCTCGTGACCTCGGTCGTGTGTTCCGCGTGGCGGAAGCGCTGGAATATGGCATGGTCGGCGTCAACACCGGGCTGATCTCCAACGAAGTCGCGCCGTTTGGCGGCATCAAGGCCTCGGGCCTGGGTCGTGAAGGCTCCAAGTACGGCATCGAAGATTACCTGGAAATCAAATACCTCTGCCTGGGCATCTAAGCCGGGAAAGGGATCGCTGCAAACGCAAAGGGCACGAGAGCGCTGTCCCTTTGCGTCGTTTCAAACCGGAACTTTCTCTGCGGCCGGGAACGCCGTGACAGTCGATCATCGCATGCTGCCACCGCCGATTCCTCCCGCTTAATCCTTGAACCACGCCGCCCGATGAGCGGTGAATGAGGACTGTAATGAGCAAGACTAACGCTGAACTGATGGCCCGTCGTACCGCAGCTGTTCCACGTGGTGTTGGCCAGATTCACCCGATCTTCGCTGAATCGGCGAAGAACGCTACCGTGACTGACGTTGAAGGTCGTGAATTCATCGACTTCGCCGGCGGTATCGCTGTGCTGAACACCGGCCACGTGCACCCGAAAATCATCGCCGCCGTGACCGAACAGCTGAACAAGCTGACCCACACCTGCTTCCAGGTGCTGGCCTACGAGCCGTACGTTGAGCTGTGCGAAAAGATCAACGCCAAGGTGCCAGGTGATTTCGCCAAGAAAACCCTGCTGGTGACCACCGGTTCCGAAGCCGTGGAAAACGCCGTGAAAATCGCCCGTGCCGCCACTGGCCGTGCCGGCGTGATCGCCTTCACCGGTGCTTACCACGGTCGCACCATGATGACCCTGGGCCTGACCGGTAAGGTCGTGCCTTACTCGGCCGGCATGGGCTTGATGCCAGGCGGCATCTTCCGCGCGCTGTACCCGAACGAACTGCATGGTGTGAGCATCGACGACTCGATCGCGTCCATTGAGCGCATCTTCAAGAACGACGCCGAGCCGAAAGACATCGCCGCGATCATCATCGAGCCTGTGCAGGGTGAAGGTGGTTTCTACGTCGCGCCGAAAGAATTCATGAAGCGTCTGCGTGCCCTGTGCGACCAGCACGGCATCCTGCTGATCGCTGACGAAGTGCAGACCGGCGCTGGCCGTACCGGCACCTTCTTCGCCATGGAACAGATGGGCGTTGCCGCCGACCTGACCACCTTCGCCAAATCCATCGCTGGCGGCTTCCCGCTCGCCGGTGTCTGCGGCAAGGCCGAATACATGGACGCCATCGCTCCAGGCGGCCTGGGCGGCACCTACGCCGGTAGCCCGATCGCTTGCGCTGCGGCGCTGGCCGTGATGGAAGTGTTCGAAGAAGAGCAACTGCTGGACCGCTGCAAGGCTGTCGGCGAGCGTCTGGTAACCGGTTTGAAGGCCATCCAGGCCAAGTACCCGGTGATCGGCGAAGTGCGTGCGCTGGGCGCGATGATCGCGGTCGAGCTGTTCGAAAACGGCGACAGCCACAAGCCAAACCCGACCGCCGTTGCGGCTGTGGTGGCCAAGGCGCGCGACAAGGGCCTGATCCTGCTGTCCTGCGGCACCTACGGCAACGTGCTGCGCGTTCTCGTACCGCTGACCTCGCCGGACGAGCAACTGGACAAAGGCCTGGCGATCATCGAAGAGTGCTTCTCGGAGCTGTAATTTCGGGCACTGTGTGATCGGATTGAGAGAAAACCCGCTTAGGCGGGTTTTTTTATGCCTTGGAAACCCTTTTGCGCTGTATTGAAGGGCCGGCATTGGCTAAGGTTCAGGCATTGCAAGGGAGAGCGCGCATGACCGCCGTTGATTTACCCGCCGTACCCCGAGTGCTGATTGCCGAGGCCGATCCGTGGTCTCGTGACCTGCTTAAACAAGTGTTGCTCAACGTGCGCTGTGATGCGCGGCTGGACTTGTGTGCCGATGGCCAGCAAGCCATGTCGTTACTCAGCGAAGTGCCTTATGACCTGGCCATTGTCGATTGGGAGTTGCCGGGCATTGATGGTTTGAGCGTGCTGCGCAGCGTGCGCCAGCGCAAACGCAATCCGCCGCTGCCGTTCATTCTGATGAGCAGTCGCAACGACAGCGCCAGCGTGCGCGAAGCCATCCCGTTGGCCCCGACGGCCTATCTGACCAAACCGCTGAACATGGAAAGCCTGACCGAGCGTTTGCAGGGCTTGCTGCTGGATGCTGGCGAAGAAGTATTTTGCGAAGTACCGACGCTGGCACCGGGCATGACCTTGTCGGTGTTCCTCGAGCGTCGCCGCGAGCAGGCCGATGGCGCGCCGTTGATGACCGATGTGCAAGTGGCGGTCAAGCGCAGCCTCAATCCCAATGGCCTCGATCTGAAGCTGCTGGAAGAAGAGATCCGCACCGATCCGCAGATCACCGCCGTGCTGATCGCCGCCGCCAACAGTGCGGCGCAGCATCATGGTGTGGCGGTGCAGACCCTGGGGCAGGCGTTGCATCGCCTCGGCACCGGACAGAGCATGAACCTGATCCTCGGCCTGGCGCTCAAACGCAGCGCCAGACTCAGTGACCCGTGCCTGGCGGATTACGCCGAGCGCTATTGGGGGCTGTCGCTGCACACGGCGGAATACGCCCGCACCCTGGCGCGCCTGCTCGATCTGGATCAGGAGCGCTGCTACTGCGCGGGCATGCTGCATCGTCTCGGTGACCTGGCGTTGCTGCGTTGTTTGCAGGAGTGGAAACAGGCCGGTGGCGAGCTGGATGAGTGGGAGGAAGTCGGTGACGCGCTGGCGGAGTTTGGCGCGGCCTACGGTTCGGCGCTGCGTACACGCTGGCGCCTGCCGCTGGAGCTGCGTGAGTTGATTGCGTCGGTCTACCAGCTCGGTGGTGGGGTCTATTCCCGTGAGGCGCTGGTGATGAACATGGCGGCGCAGATGGCCCGTCTGACCGAGCATGAGGGCGTTGAGGAACTGGCGAGGAGTCGTACGGCGCGACTGCTGAAGATCGGGCTGCCGGAATTGATGCGGATGCGTAAGTAATCTGACTTTTCACAAAACCCTGTGGGAGCGGGCTTGCTCGCGAAGGCGGTGTATCAGCCAACATAAATGCTGAATGACCTACCGCCTTCGCGAGCAAGCCCGCTCCCACATTGGATATTCATTGCTGTACTGAGCGCACTTATAACCTGCCAATAAGTCAATTTTCGTCAGCAGTAAGCCTTACTAAAATGCTCTGGTATTTTTCCTTCCGGAGTGTGTATCCATGACATCCCTGACGGTCCCGG
>NZ_JASCPO010000180.1:0-12049 GCF_029960145.1 Pseudomonas sp. PS01299
ACCACCTTCAGCGACGCGGCGTTCCTGCAGACGATCCGAACCACCTTCAGCGACGCGGCGTTCCTGCAGACGATCCGAACCACCTTCAGCGACGCGGCGCTCCAGCAGACGATCCGAGCCACCTTCAGCGACACGGCGCTCCGGCAGACGATCAGAACCACCTTCGGCAACACGGCGCTCCAGCAAACGATCAGAACCACCTTCAGCCAGACGGCTTTCAATCAACTTGTCCGAGCCGCCTTCAGCGACCAGGGTGTGAACGGGTGTTGCTGCAAAAGCGTTAACTGCAAGAACCGAGAAAGCGATGCCGAGGATGGTTTGGCGTTTCATGATCGTGTGCTCCGGGGTGTATTGGGTTGGTATGGAGCTGATGTTACGCCGCGGATTTTTTATGAGAACTTCATTGGCGTGATGGTGACTATCGACGCCAGCGATGTATGCCGCAAGTCCGGATTCAGAGCTTCTGCGCCCGAATGCATAGTTCTCCGGTGGCGCGGGTCAGGGCCAGATCATGCAGTGCGTCGTGGCTCAGACCCTGCCGAGCCTTGGCCAGCCAGACCGGGCAATTCGGGTCGCGGCGATGCGGCGCGAAGTCGGCGTACTGGCGCAGCAGGCGGGTTTGCAGCTCGTCGAGGCGCGGACGAATCTGCTTCGCCAGATCCGGTCGCGGGGTGTCCGGCGCCGCACCAGCCGCCTGCCATTGCGCGAGCAATCCGTACTGCACCAGTTTGTTTGCCTCCATTTGTGCAGCGATCAACTGGGCGACTTCTTCGGGGTCGAGCTGGTGTTCGGTCGCCAGGGTGCGGGCATTGGCGATGACCTGGGCTTCGCGCGGGCTGTCCTGAATCGGCTTGCCACTGTCCCATTTGGTCAGGGCGACGAGGTCGCCGATGTTCAGGCGTTCGTTCAAGGTTGTCAGCAACGGACGCAACGATTCGGAGGAAGCAGGGGGCTCGGCGGCGCCGACAGCGTGGCTGAACAGAACCAGCAGGGAACAGGTCAGAGCATTTCGCAACGGAGTCATGGGCAGGCGCGTTCCACAAAAAATAGTGCCGACATTTAAGCCTTGAGCAGAGGCGATGTCGACCGACTTTATCCCGTCCATCTAGCGTAATATCCCTCGCATCTCCCACCCCGAGAACGATCCTCAATGCAAACCCCCAGCACCATCAAACCGCTCTGGCAAACCTACCTGCTGTTCCTTGCGCCGATGGTGTTGTCCAACTTCCTGCAATCGATGTCGGGCACGGTCAACAGCATTTACATTGGGCAGATGCTCGGTACGCAAGCGCTGGCGGCGGTGTCGGGGATGTTTCCGGTGATCTTTTTCTTTATCGCGCTGGTGATCGGCCTGGGCGCGGGCGCCGGGGTGTTGATCGGCCAGGCGTGGGGCGCGCGCGAGGCACACATGGTCAAGGCGATCGCCGGGGCAACGCTGTTGCTGGGGGTGTTGATCGGTTTGCTGGCGGCGGTACTCGGCAGCGTGTTTGCGCGTCAGGCATTGCAAGGGTTAGGAACGCCGGCGGATGTACTGGACGACGCAGTGGCGTATGCGCATGTGATGATGTGGATTCTGCCGTCGATGCTGGTGTTTGTGCTGTTCACGCAATTGCTGCGCGGAGTCAGCGACACCGTGTCGCCACTGTTGGCGCTGATCGTGTCGACCTCGGTCGGGCTGGCGCTGACCCCGGCGTTGATTCGTGGCTGGTTCGGTCTGCCGCAGTTGGGCATTCAAAGTGCCGCCTTCGCCGGCCTGGCCGGTAACCTGTCGGCCATGACGTGGCTGGCGTGGCGGCTGATTCGCAAGGACCATCCGCTGGCGCCGGACCGCGAGTTCTTCGCGGCACTGCGCCTGGACGCGGCGATTCTCGGCAAGGTGCTGCGCATCGGCCTGCCGACCGGGGTGCAGATGATTGTGTTGTCGCTGTCGGAGCTGGTGATTCTGGCGCTGGTCAACCAGCACGGCTCGCAGGCGACAGCGGCCTATGGCGCGGTGACGCAGATCGTCAACTACGTACAGTTTCCGGCGCTGTCGATTGCCATCACCGCCTCGATCCTTGGCGCCCAGGCCATTGGTGCCGGGCAACTGCAACGCCTGGCAGCGATCCTGCGCACCGGGCTGTTGATCAACGTGTGCCTGACCGGCGGTTTGATTGTGCTCGGTTACCTGTTGTCGCACTGGTTGCTGGGACTGTTCCTGACCGAAGATTCGACCCGGGCGATGGCTGAGCACTTGCTGCACATCATGTTGTGGAGCCTGTTGGTGTTCGGCTTCCAGGCGATCATCGGCGGCATCATGCGCGCCAGCGGAACGGTGCTGGTGCCGGTGATTATTGCGATTGTCTGCGTGGTCGGCGTGCAGTTGCCGGCAGCTTACTGGCTGGACGGTCAGTACGGTTTGCAGGGCGTTTGGATGGCGTTCCCGGTGGCGTATCTGGGCATGCTGGTGTTGCAGACGCTGTATTACAAACTGGTCTGGCAGCATCAGAAGATCGAGCGGCTGGTCTGAGCCCGAGCCACACCGGCAGACAAATGACATGGCGCATTCGCCGGTTGTTTGCTTAAGTCAGTCGAGGCCTCGAAGGTTTGCCCTGTCCGGAGAATCCCATGCGTGCCCGATTCACCGCTGCGGCACTGTTTGCCTGCCTGTGCGTCACGAGCGCGGCGCAGGCTGCTGAATACAACCGCGTCAACACCACCGCCAGCCAGATCAGTTTCACCTACAGCCAGATGGGCTCGCTGATGTACGGCACCTTCGGCAAGTTCGACGCGACACTGCAGTTCGACAGCGACAACCTCGCCGGCGCCCACACCACATTGCACATCGACCTGAACAGCATCGACGCCGGCAGCACCGACGCCAACACCGAACTGGTGAAACCGGCGTGGTTCGATACGCAGCGCTTTCCCGTGGCGGTGTTCGAGTCCAGCCGTTTTACCTGGGTCACGGGCAATCATTATCTGATCGCCGGCCAGCTCACCCTCAAGGGCATCACCCGCGAGGTGCAGGTGCCGGTCGAGCTGAAACCGGACAGTTCGATCGGCATTTTCGACGGTGAGCTGGTGCTCAAGCGTGACCAGTTCGGACTCGGGGCGGGGGAGTGGACGGACACTGTGGTGTCCAACGACATCGCGATCAAGTTCAAGGTAGTGGCGCCACAGCAGTGACGCCAGCCGCTCAGGTCAGTAGGCGCGCCAATGTCCCGGTGCCCAGCGCCACTCACGTCCATCCCAACGATAGTGACCGGCGACCCAGTGATAACCGGGCGCTGGCATGACCGGCACGACTTCCACCGGCGGTGGTGGCCGATGCGGCCGTACCGGTTCGACAATGCAGCCCGACAGGGTGATCGCGACCAGTGAGGCGGCGAGCAGGGTTTTCAGGTTTCGCGACATGGTGGTCTTCCCGGTAGATAAGTTGTTGTTGCCGAGCGGGTTCAACGGGCCCAGTGGCCTTCGACCCAGTACCAGTTAGGACCGCGCGCCTGCCAGTGACCTGGTCGCCAGTGCGCGCCGTACCTCACCGGTTGCCAATGACCGGGCATCCACACGTAGCCGCGTCCTTCCCAGCGCCAATGGCCCTGATCCCAGACATAACCGGGGCGCGGGCCGGGCATCACTTCCATGCGCATCGGCGGCGGTGCCTGCTGAATGTAAACCGGGGGTTGTGCAAACACCGGGGTGCTGGCCAGCGCTGCCAGGGTCAGCGGCACCAGCAACAAGGCTTGCCGCCATTTGAACAGTGAACGCAAAACGCTCATGTGAACTCCTCAAGGCCTGCGTTAAAAAAGTGAACGCAGCTGAAGAATTGGACGCTAAATCGGCGAAAGATCCGAGCCTTGGCAGATGAAATTTTCTTCAGGTCAACCTTCAGCTTGCTTCGGTATTTCCTGCGACGGTGGCAGGCGTCGGGACACGGTATGATGTCGCGGTTTTCCGCCGGAGTTCAGTTGTCATGCCACGCATCACCCACTACAAATCCCCATGCACCGAAAGCGTCAACAGCCAGATTCTGCAACTGGTGGTCGATTACCTCACCGACATCAGCGCGGTCGGTCTTGGCCCGAGCAATCTGCTGTACAACGTCTATCAATACGCGGTCGGCTATGAGGTGCATCTGTATCTGGAGGCGCTGAATGGCGAGAAGGGCACCGAGGTGGAGTTGCTGGTGGCGACGGCCGAGGACGATCCGGAGCGGGTCACCGGTTTCCTCTTGTACCTGCCGGTGCAAGGCGATTGGGAAGCGTGCAGCGTCGCCTACATGGCCGTGCGCGAAGGCTATCGGCGCCAGGGCGTGGCACGGGCGATGATCGGCGAGATGGTCAGCCGTTATCCGCATGCCGAACTGACCTGCAGCGTCGGCAAGGTGCCGTACTTCGAGGCGCTGGGTTTCGAGGTGATCGGCGCGCGCGAAACCCAGGTGTTGATGAGCACCCGGCATTACCGCAGCAATGGCCTGCGCGGTTTCATCGACACCACACCGATCTATCGCTCGCTGGAAGTGCAGCAGATCCACACCTACCTGCTGCAGAAAAACGGCAAGCGCGCGATGCTCGATGCCGAAAAACAGCGCGACCGGCATCTGGATCAAACTACCCGTCACGTCGAAGAGTTTGTCCGTCAGCGCCTGACGCTGCACTGAGTCCTGAGTCCGGCGCAAAAAACGGACAAAAAAAGAGCCTCAAGGCTCTTTGATGGGGAGAAGTAGAGCCCATGAGGCTCAAGCTGCGCATGAAACAGGGAACAGGCTTGATTTGGGGTTCAGAACACCCGTTCCCTACGCAGTCGCTCAGGAGTGAAGCGCCTGCGTACCTTCATCATGGGAACGCGCGGGGGCTGACTCAAGTACCGCTAGTCGCACGGGCGGCGGCCCGTTCCACCATCGCGATGATGGTGGCGAACAATTCGTCCTTCGCTTGCCCGGCACTGATTTCAGCACTGGCGGCAGCATTCGACAACGCCTCGGCGGCACCGAGCATCGCGCGCAAACCGGCCTGGGTGATTTCCCCGCCAGCAGCCAGCGGTTGCAGCACACTGCGGCACTTTTCGAGGAAGATTACCTCGTAGTCGCGCTTGATCTTTTCCAGCTCCGGCGTGCTGCCCAGCGCGGCAATCACTCCAGGAATCTCATTGCCCTGCAATAACACGCAATCGACGTACGCCGTGGCGATCACCGTCGCGGTGTCGATCAGCGTTGGCGGGCACTGGTCGATCGCTGCATCCATCACCGCAGTCTGGCGAGTATCGAAGTCGCGATACAGCGCCGCGAGCAAGCCCGAGCGAGTGGTGAAGTGGTCGTAGACCACCGGTTTGGTCACCCCTGCCTTGTCCGCCAGATAACCCAGGGTCAGGGCATCGGTGCCCTCGGCCCGAATGATCTGCCAGGCGACGTCGAGCAACTGGCGGTTGCGATCTTCGCGCGACAGGCGACGTCGCGGCTGGGCAGGGGAATCGGCTTCGGTCATTTCTATGGTTGACATCGCTTATATACCAAACGTAACTTAATGTTCATAACTTACCAAGAGTATATAGCCCTTGGTCAGCGCAAACTTACAGGAGAATGACAATGCACGCATTGATTGTTGTGGCGCATCACGAACCGCGTTCGCTGACCCACAGCGTGGCAACGCAGATTGCCGAGGGCTTGACCCGCGCCAACCCCGCCAATACCCGGGAAATCGCCGATCTTTACGCCGAGGGATTTCAGCCGGTGTTCGGCGCAGCGGATTTCGCCGTGCATCACCGCGAGGCGCAGCCACCAGCCGACGTATTGGCGGAACAGGCACGGATTGATCGGGCCGACGCTCTGGTGCTGGTATTCCCGGTGTACTGGTGGTCGATGCCGGCGTTGCTCAAGGGTTGGATTGATCGGGTGTTCAGCAACGGCTGGGCGTTTGATTTCGCTGGCGACCTCAAGCATGTGAAGAAGCTGCAGCGCCTGCGCGTGCATCTGGTCGGGCTTGCGGGGGCCGATGAACGCGCCTACGAACGTCACGGTTATGGCCCGGCGATGAAGGCGCAGATCGAACACGGGATTTTCGATTACAGCGGGGCGACGGTAGTGAGTTCGACGCTGATGGTGGAGTCGGAAGTGCGTGATCCACAGGAACATCTGCAGACGGCACGGCACATCGGTGCCCAGATGTTCACCTGAGTCGCACCTCCTGTAGGAGCTGCTGAAGGCTGCGATCTTTTGATTTATGAAAGCAAGGTCAAAAGATCGCAGCGTGCCGCAGCTCCAACAGGTCAGCGGGCGCCGGGCCAGCCGGCCTTGGCGAGGGCGGCGAGCAGAGTTTCCTTATCCAGCCCAGGCACTGCATGCCCGTTGCCCGCGGTGCTCTCGCTGGCGAGCAGGGCGTTGATGATCGCTTCTTCGACCGCCTCGGTAGCCGCGAGGAACAGCTCGCTGATGTGGTCGTTGTTGACCATGCGCAAGCCGTCGCAGGTTGGCGCGCCTTTACCCTCGTAAGCGGCGGATGGCACCTGCTCGTTGCCGGTGGCAAAGGCAATGAAAATGTCGCCGCTGTGGTCTTCGTTACCGCCGCCGCTGCGCGCCAGACCGAGGCTGGCGCGCTGTGCCAGGCGCGTGCATTGATGCGGCAGCAGCGGTGCGTCGGTGGCCAGGCAGACCACGATCGAACCCATGCCTGGATGCGGCAGCGAAGCCCGCAGGAACGGCGAATCTACCTGCTCCATGTAGCGGCCCACCGGATAACCGTCGACCCGCAACTCACTGCGAATGCCGTGGTTGGCCTGCACGATCGCGCCCACCGTCCAGCCGCCCTGAGCGCTGCTCAACCGGCGTGACGCGCTGCCGATGCCGCCCTTGAATTCATGGCAGATCATGCCGCTGCCGCCGCCGACGGCGCCTTCTTCAACGGCACCGTCATGCGCAGAATTCAGTGCCTCGGCGACATGCTCGGGTTTGACATGAAAACCGTTGATGTCGTTGAGCAAGCCATCGAAAGTTTCCAGCACCACCGGCATGTTCCAGTAGAGGCGCCCATCGTCCGGTTGCTGCTGACGATCCAGCGCAATCAACGCATCGCGCACGACGCCGAGGCTGTGGGTGTTGGTGAAGGCGATGGGACTGGTCAGCAGCCCGGCCTCGCGAATCCACTCAAGGCCGGTGGCATCGCCATTGCCATTGAGCACATGCACCCCGGCGAAGCACGGTTGCTGGTTGGTCGAGCCGCGGCGCGGTTCGATCACTGTGACGCCGGTGCAGATGTCCCGTCCGCTGTCGCTGCGGCCACGCACGTTACTGTGGCCGACGCGCACGCCGGGGACGTCGGTGATGGCGTTGAGCGGGCCGGGTTGCAGTTGGCCGATGCGGATGTTGAGGTCACGGGCACGAGGTTTCATGGGATGTCTCTCTATAAAAAGGCAGAAATGAATGAGCGGGACTGAACACAAAACCCTGTGGGAGCGTGGCTTGCCCGCGAAGGCGGTGTGTCATTCAAAGGAGATGTTGACTGACCCGACGCATTCGCGAGCAAGCTCGCTCCCACAGGGAAATGTGTTGGGGTTACTGGCCGTTCTTGACCTTGCTCCACACCCGCGTACGCACGCGTTCGGTGGCTTTGGGCAGCGGTTCCAGGGTGTACAACGTGGCCATCGCCGCGGCCGACGGATACACCGCCGGGTTATCCCGGGTGGCCGCAGCCACCAGTGGCGTCGCGGCGCGGTTGCCGTTGGGGTACGACAGGTGATCACTGACCGGCGCGATCACTTCCGGGCGCAGCAGGTAGTCGATAAACGCCAGACCCTGAGCGCGGTTCGGCGCGTCCTTGAGCAGCACCAGCGTGTCGAACCACACCGGCGCGCCTTCCTTGGGCAGGCTGTAGGCGATCTTCACGCCGTTGTGCGCTTGCTCGGCGTTGGTCTTGGCTTCGAGCATCGCCCCGGACCAGCCCACCGCCACACAAATGTTGCCGTTGGACAGGTCACTGATGAATTTCGACGAGTTGAAGTAGGCGATGTGCGGGCGCAATTTGAGCAGCAGCGCTTCGGCTTTCTGGTAGTCCTCGGGGTTGGTGCTGTTGGGCGGCAGCCCGAGGTAGTGCAGGGCCACCGGAAGCATTTCCGATGGCGAGTCGAGCATCGCCACCCCGCACTGGCCAAGCTTGGCGAGGTTCTCTTCCTTGAACACCAGATCCCACGAATCCAGCGGCGCCTTGTCGCCGAGTACGGCGCGCACTTTGTCGACGTTGTAGCCGATGCCATTGGTGCCCCACAGATAAGGCACGGCGTATTGATTGCCGGGATCGTTGTTGGCCAGTTTGCTCAGCAGATCGCTGTCCAGATTGTTCCAGCCCGGCAGTTGATCGCGAGGCAGCGGGGCGAGGGCGCCGGCCTTGATCAGCGTCGGCAGGCTGAAGTTGCTCGCCACCACCACGTCGTAACCGCTGCGGCTGGTCAGCAGTTTGCCTTCGAGCACTTCGGCGCTGTCGAAGGTGTCGTAAACCGGCTGAATACCGCTGTCGCGCTTGAAGTCAGCCAGGGTCGTCGGACCGATGTAGTCGTACCAGTTGTAAACGTGCACGCTCGGCGCATCGGCGGCACTGGCGGCGGATGCGACGCCAAAACAGGCGAGCAGGCCAAGGTTGATGCCCCGGTTGATATAGCCACGACGACAACGCATGATGCGGCACTCCTGGCCTGCGGCAGGCCGGTGATTGACAGGAGTGCTCAGCCTATCGGGGCGGGCACGCCTGACCCATTCCCATCATGGGTTACTCAAAAGGGGTAGAGCGTGGACGCGTTGTTGCAGGAGTTGCCGGTGCACCAAAGTCTGGCGCGGGTGTTTACCGCCGTCGGCCAGGACGCTTTCTGGCGCGCGCTGGTCGACACGCTGCGCCTGCTGGTGCCGCTGGACAACGCGCTGGTGGCGCTGATGAAGGCGGGGCAGGCACCGCAATTGCTGATCGACTTCGACAGCAAGGGCCGTGCCGACGAGCAGGAAGAACTGGCCAGCTACACCGCTGGCATGTACCTGCTCGATCCGTTCTACCAAACCGCCTCGACCGGCATCGCCGACGGCCTGCATAGCCTGGCCTCGGTGGCGCCGGACCAGTTTCTGCACAGCGAGTATTACCAGAGCTACTTTCGCTCGGTGGTCGGTGAGGACGAGTTGCAGTTCATGATCAACATCGAGGGCGGCGTGCTTGGCCTGTCACTCGGGCGCTCGACGGCTTTCGACTTGGCCGAGCAGGGCCGTCTGCTGTGTGTGCGCGACTGGGTGCTGGCGGCGATGCGCCGACACGTGCAGCTGTTGCCGCCGCAAGGGACGGGCGCCGAGCCGGTGGCGGGGGATCTGGCAACGCTGCTTGATCGCTTCGATGCGCGCCTGACCACCCGTGAAGTCGACACCGCGCGGCTGATTCTGCAGGGCTTTTCCAGCAAGGCCATCGCCCAGCAGATGGGCATCTCGCCGGAGACGGTGAAGGTGCATCGGCGCAATCTCTATCACAAGCTCAATGTGAACGGGCATGGCAAACTGTTTGCGCTGGTGTTGCGCCCATCCACTTCATGAGCCACACCAGCCCCCCCTGTGTGAGCGAGCCTGCTCGCGAAAGCATTCTGTCAGTTGATGAAATCCTGGCTGACACACCGCATTCGCGAGCAGGCTCGCTCCCACATTGGTTATCGGGGTGCCAGGTCAATCTGTGCGTTTGAAGACGAGCGCCTTCAGGCCGCTCTCAGGATCAATATCCGGAAACTCAGGCGGATTCTCCAGCCGCTGCTCAAAGCGCAAGCTTGGCGCCTCTTGCGTCACGCCATCGATCAAAAAATCCGAACCAAATGACGGATCATTCATGCACGCCAGCACCGTGCCGTCAGCCGTGAGCAATTCCGGTAAACGACGCAATACGCGCTGGTAATCCTTGGTCAGCAGAAAGCTGCCTTTCTGGAACGATGGCGGGTCGATGATCACCAGGTCGTACGGGCCGCTGTTGATCACCTTGCCCCAGGACTTGAACAGGTCGTGGCCAAGGAAACTCACCTTGCTCAGGTCATGCCCGTTTAACCGGTGATTGTCGCGACCGCGGCTCAGTGCGGCGCGGGACATGTCGAGGTTGACCACATGGCTGGCGCCGCCTTCGATGGCTGCCACGGAAAACCCACAGGTGTAGGCGAACAGGTTCAGTACGCGTTTGCCCGCTGCCTGCTCACGCACCCAGTTGCGCCCGTAGCGCATGTCCAGAAACAGCCCGGCGTTTTGCTTGCGGCCCAGGTCGACGCGGTACTGCAAGCCGCCCTCGACGATGCTCATCTCGTCGATTTCATTGCCCAGCAGCCATTCGGCGGTGCTCTGCGGCAGGTAACGATGTTGCACCAGCAAGGTGTGGGCAGCGGACTGTTGCCATTCTGCCGAGGTGCTGATGTCGAGCAACAAGTGTTTGAGCGCTTCGAGCTGCTCGGGCACAGGCTCCTTGAACAGCGAGACCAGCACCACGCCTTGCAGCCAGTCCACCGTCAACTGTTCCAGCCCCGGCCAGCAACGCCCACGGCCATGGAACAGGCGGCGGGTTTCGCTCGGTGCCGCGGCGAGTGCAGGCAGCAGATGGGCGCGGAGGGTGGCGAGGGCTTCAGGGTTCATCAGTCACGGTCGGCAAGCAAAAGGGCCGGCATTTTAACCACAAAAGCCGCTTGGCGAACGCCCGTCGCCGAACGCTGATCAGGACTGTTAAGAAAAGACCTGTATCAAAAATGAATTTATGCAGGGCGCGCTGCTCATACCAGATAAGCAGCGGATTCGAGCCGCTAAATCGTTAATGCAATTCAGGGAGTGCCAGTTCATGAGTCCAACACCGACGGCGAGCGAGCACCTTCCTGACGGGTTGATTCTGGTGGTTGAGGACGACCCGTTGATTCTGGAGTTTCTCTGCGAAATTCTTCAGGAGGAAGGTTTCAAGGTCGAGCCGCAAACCAGCGCGGATGCCGCCAAGCTGTATCTGGAAGAGCACGCGCCGGAAGTCGCGCTGCTGCTCACCGACATCACCATGCCCGGTGAAATCAACGGAGCGGGGCTGGCCAATCTGGTCGGCGACCGCTGGCCGGACAAACCGGTGATGGTCATGTCCGGTTATGAAACCCCGGAAACTTCCGGGGTCAAGCATCCGGTGGCGTTCATCAAAAAGCCGTGGGCCATCGGCCAGTTGCTTGACTGTGTCGACAGCGCGTTCAAGTCCAAGGCCGCGCGTCTGCACTGAGCCCTTCGGGGCGAATGGCCGGGCAAAAATGCTACATTGCCCGGCCAATCTGCCCAATTCTGTCAAAGGATGCGACCTTTTGTCTGCTCACGATAACGTCTTCGACCGCGCGTTCGGCGCGTTCCTGTTCGACATGGACGGAACTGTCCTCAACTCCATCGCCGCTGCCGAGCGCGTCTGGGCCGCGTGGGCCGAGCGCCACGGGGTTGATGTCGAGCGTTTCCTGCCGACCATCCATGGCGCCCGCGCCATCGACACCATCCGCCGGCTGAACCTGCCAGGGGTGGACGCCGAGGCGCAAGCGGCGTTTATCGCGCAGGCGGAAATCGATGATGTCGAAGGGATCGTGCAGATACCTGGGGCCGCGGCGTTTCTCGAAGCCTTGCCGAGTGAGCGCTGGGGGATGGTGACTTCGGCGCCACGGGATCTGGCGTTGCGGCGGATGGCGGCGGCGGGGATTTGCGAGCCTGCGGTGATGATCACGGCGGAGGATGTGACGGCTGGCAAACCCGATCCGGCGGGTTATCGTCTGGCGGCAAAGCGCCTGGGGCTTGAGGTTGGCGACTGCCTGATTTTCGAAGATGCCACCGTCGGCATCCAGGCTGCTGAAGCGGCAGGTGCAGCGCTGATGATCATCACCACGACGCACCAGCATCCCCTCGAAACCCGCCACGCGACTATCGACAGTTATGAGCCGCTGAGCGTTGTCGTCGATAGCCAAGGTCAACTGCACCTGCAGAAGGCCTGACACTACAAAGTCCCCTGTGGGAGCGGGCTTGCTCGCGAATGCGGTCTTTCAGTTGCATGCGATGTCGACTGATTCAGCGCATTCG
>NZ_JASCPO010000181.1:0-12040 GCF_029960145.1 Pseudomonas sp. PS01299
GGCTTGCTCGCGAAGGCGTCGTGTCAGTCAAAGCATAGGCTGCCTGACCCACCGCTTTCGCGAGCAAGCCCGCTCCCACAAGGGAATCTCAGTCTGCCTGAGCGACTGTGTACTGGTTTGATGACAGAGGTTCGCGCTGAATCATCCGCTTCATCTTCCATTCAAACGCCAGGGTCAGGCTCACTGCCGCGCAGGCCAGGCCCAGCGCCAGACCCCACCAGACGCCCGTCGGCCCCCAGTTCAGGTGGAACGCCATCCACCACGCCGCCGGTGCGCCAATCAACCAATAACAAGCAAGGCCGACCAGAAACGTGGTTTTCGCATCCTTGAGTCCACGGATGCAGCCCATGGCGATGGTCTGCGTGCCGTCAAACAGCTCGAACCACGCTGCCACGGCCAACAGGCTCACCGCCAGACGAATCACTTCGGCAAAGGCCGGATCGTTGTGATCAAGGAACAACCCGACCAACTGATTCGGCAACAGCCAGAACACCATGGCGAAACCCAGCATCACCACTGCACCGAAAACGATGCCGACCCGGCCGGACATCCGCGCGTCGCTCAGTTGCCCGGCGCCGTAGTGCTGGCCGACGCGCATGGTGATCGCGTAGGACATCCCCGCCGGCACCATGAACGCCACCGAAACGATCTGCAGAGCGATCTGGTGTGCGCCCAGTTGCGTGCTGCCCATGGTGCCCATGCACAGGGCCGCGAAGGCAAACAGGCCGACTTCGACCGCGTAGGTGCCACCAATCGGCAGACCGAGGCGCCACAGTTCTTTCAGATACTGACGATTTGGCCGCGACAGGCCGGCGCGCAACGGGTAAGCGTCATAGGCCGGGTGCCGGCGGATGTGCCAGGCCAGCGCCAGCGCCATGCAGTTGGCAACGATTGCCGTGACCAGGCCGATGCCGGTCAACCCCAGTTTCGGCAGCCCGAACATGCCGGTAATCAATGCGTAATTGAGCAGGAAGTTGGCCACAGTGCCGCCGAGGCTGATGACCATCACCGGGGTCGCCCGGCCGATTGCACTGGTAAAGCCGCGCAGGGCCATGAAGCTCAGGTAGCCGGGCAGGGCGAAGGGCAGGGCGATGAGGAATTGCCCGGCGGCATGGACGTTGGTTTCGGTCTGGCCGAACAGCAGCAACACCGGTTTCAGGTTCCACAGCAGCAACCCGGCGCCGAGCGCCATCAGCCATGCCAGCCACAACCCGGCCTGGGTCAGGCGGGCCGCGCCGATGATGTCGCCGGCGCCCTGACGGATCGCCACCAGCGTGCCGACCGCTGCAATCACGCCGATGCAGAAAATCGACACGAATGAATAACTCGCTGCCCCCAGTCCGCCGCCGGCCAGGGCTTCGGGGCTGAGGCGCGCCATCATCAGGGTGTCGGTCAGCACCATCAACATGTGCGCCAACTGCGAAGCAATCAACGGCCCCGCCAGCCGCAGGATGGCCCAGAGTTCGGTACGCACAGGATGCTGCATGGTCATCACCACCCATCAATCAGAGGGAACAAGAGACCGTCGATTCTCGGCGCTTGGCAGGGTTTGCACAAAAGGATAAAAAGGATGGGTGGCATGATTAAAACTCATCATGAGTAAACCTCGCCGGGGTGGCCGGATGCCGCCAAAGGAGCTTTGTGTATGTCCCGTCGTCTTCCACCCTTGTATGCCCTGCGCGCATTCGAAGCGGCGGCGCGGCACAGCTCGTTCACCCGGGCGGCCGAGGAATTGTCGATCACCCAGAGTGCAGTCAGCCGGCACATCAAGACGCTGGAAGAACATTTCGCCTGCAAGCTGTTTCACCGCAGCGGACGCAACCTGCAACTCACCGAGTCGGCGCGGCTGCTGCTGCCCGGCATTCGCGATGGTTTTGCGGCGCTGGAGCGCGCCTGCAACACCTTGCGCGCCGAAGACGACATCCTGCGCATGAAAGCGCCCTCGACCCTGACCATGCGCTGGCTGCTGGCGCGACTCAGCCGCTTTCGCCATCTACAACCGGGCAATGAGGTACAGCTGACCAGTGCGTGGATGGACGTGGATTCGGTAGACTTCAACAACGAACCCTTCGACTGCGCGGTGCTGCTGAGCGATGGGCACTTCCCGCCCGACTGGGAGGCCAGCCTGCTGTTTCCCGAGGAGTTGATCCCGGTCGGTGCGCCAAACCTGCTGAATGACCAGCCGTGGGATGTGGCGCGGCTGGCCTCCACGGAGTTGCTGCATCCGACCCCGGATCGGCGTGACTGGCGCAGTTGGCTGGAACATATGGGGCTGTCCGATCAGGTTTCGCTCAAGGGCGGACAGGTGTTCGATACCCTCGAACTTGGGATGATCGCCGCGGCGCGAGGCTACGGGGTGTCGATGGGCGATCTGCTGATGGTCGCCGAAGATGTGGCGCAAGGAAGACTGAGCCTGCCCTGGCCGACCGCGGTCGCCAGCGGCCTGAATTATTACCTGGTGTGGCCAAAAACCCGTCCGGGAGGTGAACGTTTGCGCCGTCTCAGCGACTTCCTGCAAGGCGAAGTGCGGGCCATGGCGTTGCCGGTGGTCAAGCGCTTGAGCTGAAACGTTAGAGCCGCCACAATGCCGGCCTTGTGCCATAACCCTGCTGTTCGCTCAAGTATTCGGCTTTACCGCCGAATACGTGCATGTGGAACCGCCGTGCAGATATCCACGATTCACCCCCATTAGAAAATTATCCGAGCTGCGATCAAGGAGGATCGGCAAGTTCGGCCAGGAGCTGTCCATGTCTCAACCTCGCGCTCGGATCGCCTCGCAGCTGGGCCTCGCGCTCGCTGTGATACTGGCGATCGTCATCAGCGGCAGTACGGTGTTCGCCCTGCGTTCGCTGGATTCCGCCAACCTCGCCACCCGTGAAGAGCACCTCGCCAGTGAGGCGCGGCTGCTGGCCGACCAGTTGAGCACTTTCCACGGCACGCTGCGCGAAAGCACCCAGCGCCTGAGCGGGCTGTTCGAGAAACGCTTCAGCGCGGGCCTGAGCATTCACCCGGATGAACCGGTGAACGTCGCCGGCACCCAGACCCCGGGCCTGCACTTGGGCAGCGAAGTGTTGAACAACAACTTCAAGGAAGTCGACGAGTTCAAGCAGATGACCGCCGGCGTTGCCACGCTGTTCGTGCGTAGCGGCGAAGACTTCGTGCGGGTCAGCACCTCGCTGACCAAACAGGACGGCACGCGCGCTATCGGCACTCTGCTCGATCACGCACACCCGGCCTACGCGAAGTTGATGGCGGGTCAGGGTTACGTCGGCCGCGCGCTGCTGTTTGATCGTTCCTACATGACCCAATACACCCCGGTGCGCGATGGCAGCGGCAAAGTGATTGCGGTGTTGTTCGTTGGTTTTGATTACACCGATGCGCAGAACGCCCAGTTCGACAACCTCAAGCGCTTCCGCATCGGCCAGACCGGTTCGCTGGCGCTGCTGGATGAGCAGAACAAATGGTTGGTGGCCCCGGCGGGCGTCCAGGCATTGGATCAGGCGGTTACGGTGATTGGCGCTCTGGCCAAAACCCCTGGCAAAGGTCAGTTCTGGGGCGACAAGAACGAAGATTTCTACAGCGTTTCGGTGCCATTTGACGGTGGGCCGTGGGCGGTGGTGGCGAGTATGCCGAAAGCCGAGATTCGCGCGGTGACCTGGAGCGTCGGCACGCAACTGGCCATCGGCAGCCTGCTGGCGATGCTGTTGGCGGTGGGTTCGGTGGTGTGGTTGCTGCGCAGCAAACTGGCGCCGCTGAGTGATCTGGTACGTCAGGCCGAAGCGCTGGGTGCCGGTGATCTGAGCGTGCGCCTGAACGTGTCGAGCAACGACGAGATCGGTCAGCTGTCCCGCGCGTTCAACCAGATGAGCCAGGCACTGTCGACGATGGTCGAACACATCCGCCGCTCCTCGGAAGAGGTCAACAGCCGCGCCCAGGCATTGTCCGGTTTGTCCGGTGGTGCCTACGAAGGCATGGAGCAGCAGTCCGGCGAAATCACCAGCATGGCCGGCGCAGTTGAAGAGTTCAGCGCCACCTCGCTGAACATTGCCGACAACATGGGTGCCACCCAGCGTCTGGCCCAGGAAAACGCTCAGCAGACGCAGATCGGTCGTACTTCCATGGACGAAGCGTCTTCGTCGCTTGAGCAAATCGCTGGTGCGTTGAACACCACGGCTACCGTGATCAACACCCTTGGCCAGCGTTCCCAGGAAATCGGCGGCATTGTCAGTGTGATCACCTCGATTGCCGAACAGACCAACCTGCTGGCGCTCAACGCGGCCATCGAAGCGGCCCGTGCCGGTGAACAGGGCCGTGGTTTTGCCGTGGTCGCTGATGAGGTGCGTAACCTGGCGTCGCGCACCCGTCAGGCCACTGATGAAATCTCCGGGATGATTCACAGCATCCAGCAGGAAACCGGCAACGCCATCAGCACCATGGAGCAGGGCAACCTGCTGATGCAGGAAGGCCTGTCGCGCAACGCCAACGTGGCGTCGGCGCTGGCGCGGATCGATGAGCAGAGCCGTTCGGCAGGGCAGCAGTTCGCCGCGATTACCACCGCGACCCAGGAGCAGAGCAGCACGGCTACTTTGCTCAGCAGTAACCTGCAGAGCATTGCGCTGGCCAACAGTGAGCAGCGTGAGGTGGTGTCGAACCTTGCGGTCACCGCCAAAGAGCTTGAAAAGCTGGCGGCGGATCTGCGTTCCGAGGTTGATCGCTTTCGTTGATACAGCCTTGATATAGCTTTCGCGAGCAAGCTCGCTCCCACAGTTTCCGGCGTGAATCACAGATTCTGTGAACACCAGAGATCCCTGTGGGAGCGAGCTTGCTCGCGAATGGATCCCCGCCAGTTCTTGGTAAATCACACGATCGCAAGCTCCATTGCACTTGCTGAAACGTTTCCGCAGCGCTATAAAAATGGCACAACTCCAATAAAGGCTGCTGCCATGACCCCGTTCAAACTCGCCGTTGCATTCGGCGCACTCTCTGCTGCTTCCCACGCCATGGCCTGGGATTACGTACTCCTCGATACCAACAAGCCCGCGCAAAACTGGAGCATTACCAGTGAGCAGCTCGGGTTGAAAACCGACAAGCCTTTCTCCGTGAGTCTGCGAACCTTGCACGGCGGACGACAGGAAGGTGTCAGCATCGTCGATATCGATAACGGCACGATGAAACTCTCGGTGGTGCCGACCCGCGGCATGAATGTCTTGCAGGCGTCGGTTGGTAACGTGCGCATGGGTTGGGATTCGCCGGTCAAGGAAGTGGTCAACCCGGCCTTCATCGAACTCAATGGACGCGGTGGTCTGGGCTGGCTGGAAGGCTTCAATGAGCTGGTGACCCGCTGCGGTTACGAATGGGTCGGCCATCCGGGCATCGACAATGGCGAGATGCTGACCCTGCACGGCCGCGCCGCGAACATTCCGGCCAGCACTGTCACGCTGCACATCGATGAAAAACCACCCTACGCCATCAGTCTGCGCGGTGAACTGAAGGAACAGGCGTTCAAGAAAGTCGATTTCTCGGTCGTCACTGAGCTGGTCACCGAGCCGGGCAGCGTGCGCTTTGCCCTCAACGATACGCTGACCAACAACGGCGATTATCCGAAGGAATACCAGGCGCTGTATCACAGCAACTTCAGTACACCGTTCCTTGAGCAGGGCGCGCGGTTCGCGGCGCCGGTGAAACAGGTCTCGCCGTTCAACGACAAGGCCAAAGCCGAGTTGGCGGACTGGCAGACTTATCGCGGTCCAACCAAGGACTACGACGAAACCGTCTATAACGTCGTGCCCTACGCCGACGCAAAAGGCGAAACCCTGACTGTTTTGCACAACAAGGCTGGCAGCCTCGGTGTCTCTGTTGGCTTCAATACACAGCAGCTGCCAGTGTTTTCCCTGTGGAAAAATACCGATACCCAAGGGCAGGGCTATGTCACTGGGCTTGAGCCGGGCACCAGCTTTTCCTACAACCGCCGCTATCAGCGTCCGCTGAATCTGGTGCCGACCATTGCGCCAAAGGCCAGCCAACAGTTTCAGATCAGCTACAGCCTGCTGGCAGACAAAGGCGCTGTGGATAACGCCTTGAAGCGCGTGAGCGAAATCCAGGCCGGGCGTGAAACCGAAGTGCGACAGGCTCCGCTGGTGGATCTGACCGAGCATTAAGGCGTCGCTGGCCGGTATTGCAGCGCCTCGGCCAGATGCTCTCGGCTGATTGCATGGACTTGCTCAAGGTCTGCCAGGGTTCTGGCGACCTTGAGCAAACGATGGGCTGAGCGCAGTGACAAGGTCAGCCGTTCGCAGGCTGACTCCAGCCATTTCTCATCGGCTGTGGATAACTGGCAGTGCCGCTTCAGGCCTGGCAGATCGAGGAACGCATTGGCACAACGCTGACGCTTTTGCTGGCGTTCGCGTGCCTCGGCCACCACGGCTGCCGCACTGGCGCTGTCCTCGCCTGGCTTCACTGCCGGATTCAACGCCGTCGCTTCCCGCGCCACCGTCAGGTGCAGATCGATCCGATCCAGCAACGGCCCCGATAGCTTGTTGCGGTAGCGCTGCACCATGTCTGGTGTACAAGAGCACTTGCCGCTCGGCTCGCCAAGATATCCACAGGGGCAAGGATTCATTGCCGCCACCAACTGGAAACGCGCGGGAAAGCGTACGCGATCCTTGGCTCGGGCAATCACGATATGCCCGGATTCCAGCGGCTCGCGCAGCACCTCCAGCACCTTGCGATCAAATTCCGGAAGCTCATCGAGAAACAGTACGCCGTGGTGGGCGAGGGTGATCTCGCCGGGTTGCGGTTTCGAGCTGCCACCGACCAGCGCCGGCCCGGAGGCCGAGTGGTGTGGCTGGCGAAAGGGCCGTTGCGGCCAATGGGTCAGTGGCACGCCGCTGGCGACCGATTGAATCGCCGCCACTTCCAGCGCCTCGCATTCGGAGAGTGGCGGCAGCAGGCCCGGCAAGCGACTTGCCAACAAGGTCTTGCCGGTCCCCGGCGGCCCGCTGAACAACAGGTTGTGTGCGCCCGCCGCCGCGATCAGCAGCGCCCGTTTCGCGGCCATCTGTCCTTGCACCTCATTGAGGTCGGGATAAGGTTTCGCCGCATGGATCAGCCCGTCCGAGACATAAGGCTCGACCGGCGTATGCCCGTTGAAATGCGCCACTGCCTCCAGCAGATGATCCACCGCAAACACCTTCAAACCCGAAGCAAGGCACGCTTCCTCGGCATTCGCCCGCGGCACCACCAGTGCCCGCCCGGCCTTGCGCGCCGCCAGTGCCGCCGGCAACACCCCGCGTACCGGCCGCACAGCACCGGACAACGCCAGTTCACCAAGGCATTCCACCTCATCCAGCGTCAGACACGGCACCTGCACACTCGCCGACAGAATCCCCAGGGCAATCGCCAGATCAAAGCGCCCGCCGTCCTTGGGCAAGTCCGCCGGCGCGAGATTCAAGGTGATCCGCCGCGCCGGAAACTGCAGCCCGGAATTGATGATCGCGCTGCGCACGCGATCCTTGCTCTCCTTTACCGCCGCCTCGGGCAGGCCGACCATGGTCAGCGACGGCAGACCGTTGGCCAGATGGACTTCGACGGTGACAGCGGGAGCATCCACGCCAACCTGGGCGCGGCTGTGGACGATGGAGAGGGACATGGTCGTTCCTTGAGCTGAATCGGGGACCGCTTCCTGCGGGTTTTTGAAGGGTAGTTGGGGAAGGGCGATCAGGCGGGGGCGAACTTTCACTGGATGTTGCGGGAAAGCGGTCAACCAATTTCGAGGCGAAAAAAAACCGCCTTGAGGAGACGGTTTTCAGTTTGCAGGCTTCGGTGAGGCCAAGGCCTGCGTATCCTTTGCGGACACACTCACGTGCGATCAGGTTATGCATGTTTGCTCATTGGCGCAAGTATCAGATGGGCTTGAAAGGGGGGGCAACGGTCCCGTTGATAGCGCCTCCTAACAACTTGATACAAGTTGTTTAAATCGCTTTCTAAGGGCGGTCATAAAGTCCGCAATGACGATGCCCACTCATGGGGTATTCGCGAAGTGTGGCCGGGAGCGCAAAGACTTCATGTTCCTCGACACGGTGTGAGACCCGTGCCGGTGCTTTTTTTGAGGGACTCACACCCGGCCGCCTTGGCGGACACACTCACGTGCAGTCCCGAAGGTGTTCGTACGCCGGAAAGTGCATCGGAGGTTTGGCCCCACGCAAGGAGGGCCAAAGTATGTCTAAGTTTCTTAAACATATGTGGCGCCTCGCCAGAATCGCGTTATGGGCTTTTCGCCTGTACGAGTTTCTGCGAGACCGTTGGAATAATTCATTGTAGAGGATTGATCTGACGGAAACCGCTCCTGCCTCGGCAGGAGCGGTTTAATTTCTTTCGCAAACTTCAAGGCATTTTTGCTCAGGGTCTGCAGACTTACTCGGCCGGCGGCGTCAGCTTGGCTTCCATCTCGGCGACTTTGGCCTCAAGGCTTTCGAGGCGAGCGCGGGTACGCGCCAACACAACCATCTGACTATCAAACTCTTCACGGCTCACCAAATCGAGTTTGCTGAACGCACTCTGCAGCAGCATCTTGAACTGGCTTTCGATTTCGGCTTTCGGCAGCGGAGTGTCGCCGCTGAACAGGCGGGAGGCGGTACCGCTCAGGGCGTCGAGGAAGTCTTTGGGCGCGAGCATGGAATGTGTCCTGTAAACAGTGGCGGGCAGTGTATCACGCAGTGTCTATAGTCATTGACGCAGGCACGGATGCACGCTTTTCGCGCAAGCGGACGGACGGCAGCGCACCGTTGTTGTGCGTAACCGTCGGGGCTTTTTTGCGCGGGCGCCTGTGGCAGCGGCCAAGGGCTTGAAATCAGAGGAATTTGGCGAGATGGCAAGCTTTCTGCTTAGTCGGTAGTGACCCATGCACTGATGCAGTCGCTGTGACGAATGCAGTGCGGCAGGCGGGACGGGGAGTTTCGCCGGCAGCGGTTAGCTGGCGTCAGTCGGGCAGGTAAGGCCGACGATGCGTTACAAAGCCAGGCACTGCGCTTAGACTTGAGTCGGGTTTGTTTTCCTGGGGCAAGTCCACCAATTCGGGAGAGAGTTTCATGAAGCTAGTCACTGCCATCATCAAGCCGTTCAAGTTGGACGACGTGCGCGAGTCGCTGTCCGAAATCGGCGTGCAGGGCATTACCGTTACTGAAGTCAAAGGCTTCGGCCGGCAGAAGGGTCACACCGAGCTGTATCGCGGCGCGGAGTATGTGGTCGATTTTCTGCCCAAGGTGAAAATCGACGTTGCTATCGACGACAAGGATCTGGATCGGGTTATCGAGGCGATAACCAAGGCTGCCAACACCGGCAAGATCGGTGACGGCAAGATCTTCGTGGTCAATCTGGAACAGGCGATCCGCATCCGTACCGGCGAAACCGATACCGACGCGATCTAAACGCCGCCACAAACCCAACGCCCCAGGAGAAAACAATATGACTCTGCGTAAATTCGCAGGGCTAGGCGCCCTGTTGTCCATCGTAATGCCCGGCCTGGCTATGGCGGCAGATCCGGTGGCGCCTCCAGTCCTCAATTCCGGCGACACCGCCTGGATGCTGACCTCCACAGCCCTCGTGCTGTTCATGACTATTCCGGGCCTCGCGCTGTTCTACGGCGGCATGGTGCGGTCGAAAAACATTCTTTCGGTGATGATGCAGTGCTTCGCCATTACCGGCCTGGTCACCATCCTGTGGTTCCTTTATGGCTACAGCATGGCGTTCGACACCACCGGGATGGAAGCCAACGTCGTCAACCTGAACTCCTTCGTCGGCAGCTTTGCCAAGGCCTTCCTCGCGGGCGTCACGCCTGCCAGCATTACCGGCCCGGCAGCGCTGTTCCCTGAAGCAGTGTTCGTCACTTATCAAATGACCTTCGCCATCATCACCCCGGCGCTGATCGTCGGTGCCTTCGCCGAGCGCATGAAGTTCTCCGCGATGCTGGTGTTCATGGGCGTCTGGTTCACGCTGGTCTATGCGCCGATCGCGCACATGGTCTGGAGCGGTCCGGGTTCGCTGCTGGGCGACTGGGGCGTGCTCGATTTCGCGGGCGGCACCGTGGTCCACATCAACGCCGGTATCGCCGGTCTGGTGGCGTGCCTGGTGCTGGGCAAGCGCAAAGGCTTCCCGACCACCCCGATGGCACCGCACAACCTTGGTTACACCCTGATGGGCGCGGCCATGCTGTGGGTCGGCTGGTTCGGCTTCAACGCCGGTTCCGCCGCGGCCGCCAACGGCACTGCCGGCATGGCGATGCTGGTGACTCAGATCGCGACCGCTGCCGCTGCACTGGGCTGGATGTTCGCCGAGTGGATCACCCACGGCAAACCTAGCGCACTGGGCATTGCCTCGGGTGTGGTTGCAGGTCTGGTGGCAATCACGCCGGCAGCCGGTACCGTGGGCCCGATGGGCTCGCTGATCATCGGTCTGGCGGCCGGTGTGGTGTGCTTCTTCTGCGCCACCACGCTGAAACGCAAACTCGGTTACGACGATTCCCTGGATGCCTTCGGCGTGCACGGTATCGGCGGTATCCTCGGCGCAATCCTCACCGGTGTGTTCGCCGCACCGGCCATGGGCGGCTTCGGCACCGTGACCGACATCGCTTCGCAAGTGTGGATTCAGTGCAAAGGCGTCGGCTTCACGGTGATCTACACCGCGATCGTCACCTTCATCATCCTCAAGGTACTGGACGTGGTCATGGGCCTGCGTGCCACCGAGGAAGAAGAGGCAGTGGGTCTGGACCTGGCACAACACAACGAACGCGGCTACAACCTGTAAGTACGCGCATCGAAAAAACTTGCCCGGCTTGCCGGGCATTTTTTTGTCTGGAATTTGTCATTCAGGTAGTGGCTGAAAGGATTTTTCGTACGGCTTTGGTCGTGTTTACGACAAGCGTTTTTCTGCGGCCAATGGCTTACATCATTGCAGGAATATTAGGGCCTTTGTTTTTTCCCAGAGCGCGCTAGAATGCGCCCCGAACGTGCGGAGAACTGTATGTGGCAACAGACTCTGATAACCCTGCGGGCACGGCCCCGGGGCTTTCATCTGGTAACGGACGAGTTACTCGCCGGCCTGCCTGAACTCAAGGCGTGCCGGGTCGGTCTGTTGCATTTGTGGCTGCAGCATACCTCGGCGTCGTTGACCATCAACGAGAACGCCGATCCGGCGGTCCGTCGCGACTTCGAACGATTTTTCAATCGTCTGATCCCACAAGGAACAGACGGCTATGAGCATAACGACGAAGGCCTGGACGACCTCCCGGCGCACTTCAAGGCCAGCGTACTTGGCTGTCAGATCAGTCTGCCGGTTTCGGCAGGGCGACTGGCTCTGGGGACCTGGCAAGGTGTTTATCTGGGCGAGCACCGTGATCATGGCGGTGCCCGTAAAGTCCTCGCCACCCTGCACGGTGAAGGGGCGTAAACCGTTGGTCACCAGCGGTTACCGATTTTTTTCCGGCGACTTTCGACAGTCGCCAAAGCTGGTCTATAACTAATCTGCTTTTCGCAAGTCATGAGGTAGAACATGAGCGACGATGATCTGGAAAACGACGACCTCGAAGTAGGCGACGAAGACGAGGCCGAGGAAGGCCTGGAAGCAGCGGCGGAAGACGTTGCTGACGACGATGGCGGTGACGATACGCCGGCCCCGGCTGCCAAAGGCAAAGCCAAGGCTGCGGTGTCGATCGACGAGTTGCCGAGCATCGAAGCCAAGAACAAGGAGCGCGACGCCCTGGCCAAGGCCATGGAAGAATTCCTTGCGCGCGGCGGCAAGGTGCAGGAAGTGGAGGCCAACGTGGTCGCCGATCCGCCCAAGAAGCCGGATAACAAGTACGGCAGCCGCCCTATCTGAGGCGTGCTACCTGCTTGCTGAAAAAGCCCGCCGTCGCTGCGGGCTTTTTCATGCCTGAAACAAAGAGGTCATGGATACACGCAATCCCCTGTGGGAGCGGGCTTGCTCGCGAAAGCGGTGTGTCATTCAAATTGTATGTTGACTGACACGGCCTCCTCGCGAGCAAGCC
>NZ_JASCPO010000182.1:0-12020 GCF_029960145.1 Pseudomonas sp. PS01299
CCCGTTCCGCGCCTGACCCCGCTCCCCCTGTCGGAGTGAGCCTGCGCGCGATAGCGTCGTATCAGTCAACCACAGAGCGGCTGACCCACCGCCATCGCGAGCAGGCTCACTCCTACAGGTTTTTGGGTACAATCCGCTCCCTCCTCAACTCCCCTAAGGAACCCCCATGTCCGGGCTTGAACTGTTTGCCGCCGCCCTCGGTGTGATCGCCGTCTGGCTGACGGTCAAACAGAATCCGTGGTGCTGGCCGATCGGCCTGGTCATGGTGTTGCTGTACAGCTGGATTTTCTATGACGTGAAGCTGTACTCGGACATGTTGCTGCAAGTGATTTACGCCGCGCTGCAAGTCTACGGCTGGTGGCAATGGACCCGCGCCGGGACGATGCATGACGGCCGTGAAGTCACGCGTCTGGATCGGCGCTCGATCCTGCTCGGCCTGAGTATCGGGGCACTGGGCAGCCTGCTGCTCGGCGCGGCCATGGCGCACTGGACCGACGCGGCGCAGCCGTGGCTCGATGCCGCGCTGACGGCGTTCAGCCTGGTTGCGCAATTGTGGATGGCGCAGAAACGTCTGCAATGCTGGGCGCTGTGGTTCGTGCTGGATGTGATTTTCGTCGGCCTGTTCCTGTACAAGGGTCTGTACCTCACCGCCGCGCTGTATGCCCTGTTCACCCTGATTGCTGTGCAAGGCTGGCGCGAATGGCGCGCCGATCCGGCGCTGCAGCGATGAAGGTGGTTGTCCTCACCGGCCCGGAATCCACCGGCAAGAGCTGGCTGGCCGCTGGCCTTCAGGCGCGCTTCGGCGGCCTGCGGGTGGACGAATACGTGCGCTGGTTCATCGAGCAGAATCCACGCGATACCTGCCTCAACGACATCCCCGCTATCGCCCGTGGGCAGTTGCAATGGGAGGATCAGGCTCGGGCGCAGCAACCGCAATTGCTGATTCTCGATACCCATTTGCTGAGCAACATCCTCTGGAGCCAGACCCTGTTTGGCGACTGCCCGGCGTGGCTGGAACCCGAGCTGCTGGCCCGGCATTACGACCTGCATCTGCTGTTGTCGCCGGAGCAGATCGACTGGACCGACGACGGCCAACGCTGCCAGCCGCAACTCAGCGAACGCATGGCGTTCTTTCAGGCCACCCGCGACTGGCTGGAACAACAACGGCAACCGCTGCAGATCATTCAGGGCGATTGGGATGAGCGGCGGTCTCAGGCTTTCGAAGCCGTGGCGCGTTTAATGGCTGATTGACCTGGCAAACAGCTCCTTTCGAAGCCCAAGTGTCCATTCTTGAAACACCCGACTCCGCGCAAAGCAGCCGTTTAAATGGCCTTCATCATTCTGCAAGGGCATCTGTTACGCCAGTGAAACAGTCCCCGGCAAACCCTTGTTCCAGAGCTTTGCACCGCCCCTGCCCCCGCCGCTGTCGGCGTGACTGTTTCAGCGCTGAAACAGGTTATGTATCAAGATTGCGTGCCGCAGCGCCAACCCGTTGAAAACAATAGACAACTAAAAAGCGGCACAGCTTTCGCTCTCTCCTTCCCAACGCTGACAAGAGCCAGCCCACTGAAGAAGGAATTGCCGCCGTGGGGAATATCAATAAAGGCCTGACCTGCCTTCTGCTGATTGGATCAGCCGCCAGCACATTCATCAGTTTCAACGTTCAGGCCGAAGGCAATGGCGTGATCGTTCTCAACCGCGACGTCCAGCCTATTGCAATCGGGCGCAGCGGTGGCAAAGACCCGTATCCAACCACGGTCAACGCCAACCCTTCCGATCGAATCCATCAAGCGATGACCAGCACCGAACTCAGTGACGGCGATTTTGCCAGTGTCGCCAGCGGCGCTTCGATCCGCAGCAACATGATCACGCCGAACTCGGACATGCCCGGCATGAACGTGCTGACCAACCCCAACGGCCTGCCTGGCATGAGTGCCGGTCACGGCGGCGGCGGTGGCGGCACGATCTCCAACACGATCAATCGCTCGCTGAGCACCGGTCTGGCGCCGCTGACTCGCATGGCTGGAGGTCAATGAGATGAATCGTTCCCTTCTGCTACTTGCCCTCTTCAGCTGTGCCAGCGTCATGGCCGATCCGAGTTCCGTGAACAACGCAGACATCCAGGATACCGGTGTGCAGTACCGCGGCAACTTCAACGTCAACCAGGCCGCCGGCGACCAGATGCAACAGACCAACACCAAAGCGATCGCCATTGGCACCAATGCCAGTGCCACCACCATCGTCAGGCAAAAGCTGGATACCCCTGCCAACCCGTCGATGAACGCCAGCGCCACCATTGGCGGCACCTCTTTCAGTAATGGCAACGGGATCCTGGGCGTGAACCAGGGCGCCGGTGCCAACAACCAGATGGCCAACGTGACGCGCGTCAGCATCAGTGCTGCCCCGCAAAGCGTTGACGACAGCGCCCTGTCGCAACAGAACGTGGCGCTTTTACCGAGCTCAGGAGCAACTGGCACCTCACCCGGCAGTCGCCAGGTCACGACAAGTGATCAGGCCTTCACCGGCAGCCGAGGGGTGATTCAGGTGAACCAGAGTGCCGGGGTGGGGAACCGTATGGCTAACACCCTGAGCATCCGGGTCGCTGACTGACCCAAACAACAAAAGCAGTGCAATTAGAAAGTACCAACACTTAACCAACTAATAAGCACGATGGAGAAACACCATGAAAACTACAATGGCTCTCAAACCACTGGTTTTCGCACTTGCAGCAGTAATGGCAATGGCGGCTCAAGCAGGCGGCAATGATCATGGTAACAACGGTGGTCACGGTCACAACCCTCCTCCACCAAAAGGCCCTACCCTGGAAGAACTGCTGCAAATCGGCGCAGGTGCCGGTGCTGCAGTACTCGACGTGCAAAACAACGGCGGTAACACCGTCCTGAACCAGGGCACCCAGAACAACGCCGGCATCAGTGGCTCGCTTAACGGCGCCAACGGCAACATCGGCGCCAACAACGTGGCCGGTGACGGCAACCAGCAAGACAACGCCGCGGCTCTGGCCACCGCTGACGAAAGCTTCATCTTCGGCTCTGCGGTGTCCGCTTCCAGCGCCACTCAAGTCAACAGCAACAACACCGTTGGCAACTACTCCAGCACCAACAACGCCGGCATGAACAACGTCGGCAACAGTGGCTCGGGTAACATTGGCGTGAACAACGCTGCCGGCAACTTCAACCAACAGAAAAACAACCTGGCAATCGCTGTGTCCGGTGGTCGTGTAGCGCAAGCCGCTGCTGCTGCCAACCAAAGCACTACCGGTCTGCAAGTCGGCAACAACGGCACTCAGACCTACAAAAAAGACACCCTCACTGGCACTGTCGCCGCCGTCGGCGTATTCGGCGCCGTGGGCGAAGCTACCATCAAAGGTGACAGCCACGGCGGTGGCGGTTATGGCAACGACGACAAAGGCCATGGCGGCAATGGCGGCAGCAAAGATCAGAAAGCCACCTTCGAAGCTGTGGGTGCCTTCGGTCTTGCTGGTGTAACCACGCAACAAGTGCTGACCCCAGACGGCTGGAAAAACCCAGTTACCAACAACGCCAGCATGACCAACGTAGGCAACAACTGGTCGGGTAACGGTGGCTTCAACAACGCTGCCGGTGTTGGCAACCAACAAAGCAACTCGCTGTCCATCGCTGCAGGTTGCAAAGCCTGCATGTAATCGCGATCGAAACGAAAGCCCCGGAAACGGGGCTTTTCCTCAGTCCGCAAAGGCGTATCGATCATGCGTAAGACTGCCTTTATCGCCCTGCTTTGCCTGTCCGGCCTGACCCAGGCTGCCCAGATGCCCGTCGCTGCCCTGCCCGGCGGCGTACTCGTCTACAAGAACGTGCAAAGCATTCGTGAACGCAAGTTTGCCGACATCGTCGAACAAAAAACCGATTTCAGCTGCGGCGCCGCCGCGCTGGCCACGGTACTGCGCCAGGCTTATTGGCTCGACGTCGATGAAGAGCACATCATCAAAGGCATGCTGGTCAACGCTGACCAGGACCTTGTTCGTACTCAAGGTTTCTCCATGCTGGACATGAAACGCTACATAGAAAGCATCGGCATGCGCGCCAGGGGCTACAAGATTCCACCGGAAAAACTCGACGACGTAACAATCCCGGTGGTGGTACTGATGGAAATTCGCGGCTACAAGCATTTCGTGGTGCTGCAGCGTTCGGACAAGGATTGGGTTTATATCGGAGATCCCGTCTTAGGCCATAAACGCTACGCCCATGATGACTTTGTCAAAGGTTGGAACGGCATCGTCTTCGCCATCGTCGGCCCCGGTTATGACAAAACCAATGCATTGCGCATGCCGCCGACCCCGCTGACCGCGAAGAACAAGCTGGATAACTTCAACCCTGTCAGAGATGCCGAATTGATGGACTTCGGGTTCATACAGAGCGACTTCTTTTAATCGCCGATTATAAAGAATGGGGCTGGATGTCCCGGGAGCAGCAGATGAAAACCTCATACTGGCTGGCCGCCGCCTGCCTGGCAGCGAGCGCGTCAGGCTATGCCAATGCAGGATTCAAACCCATCGAAGTTCAGGATCAGGAGCTGTCCCAGCTTCGCGGTCGTTACGTCATGCCGGGGCGGATCATCAGCTTCGGCATTGTCATGAGCAGTACCTGGCGCAACGCCAGCGGTGATCTGATCGGCGCTGCGACGTCGATGCAAATCCAGGCCGCCACGATCAAACCGGAATTCTATGTCTCGACCATCAAGGAACAGGGCAACGGCAGCACCCCGACGCCGGGCACTGGCAATGTCATTGGTGGCGCGGCACTCAACAGCAGCCAGGGCGTGACCCAAAGCGTACGCGCCGCCGGCGACGGCAACACCGCCAGCAACAATGTGGCCATCAATGTAAAAGAAGCCAACACCCCTCCGCCGCTGGCACCCGCACAAGGCCAGGCCCTGATGGCCGGGCAGACTATCGGGGCCAGCAATGCCGCTGGCAGTGTCGCCGTTTCGGCCACCAACAGTGGCGTGCAAATGGCCATTCAGGCCTCGGGCAATCAGGGCACCGCCCTGCAACAAGTGGCCCAGGGTGGCCTGCTGCAGAACACCCGCCTGCTCGGCAGCGCCAACGTGGTCAACAACATGACCCAACTCAATGTTGTGCTTAACAATAACGGCATCAGCCCCGGCGCACTGGACTGCAACCTGACTCAACTCAGGGCACTACGCAATATCGGATATTGAACTACGCTGAGTCTCGATCATTGGGCTTAAAGGGACGGCTTATTCATGTATCGATCAGTATCACTGCGTGCCGCTGTATGTCTGAGTACTCTTCTACCCGCGGCGATGCTGCAAGCAGCACCCGACGCAGATGTGGAGACCCTGAAACAGGAACTTCTGGAGCTGAAGCAACGATACGAAGTGCAACAAAAGGCCCTGGCGGTGCTCGAACAACGGGTCCGTCAGGTCGAAGATCAACCGGCAGCCCCGCAACCCAAACGGCTGGCCAAGTCGCCGTCTGACATGAAAGGCAATCCAAAAGTCGCGACCGGTACCGGGGCTCCCGGAGTTGGCGCGGCAGCAGCATCGGGGGGCGCCGCCGGGGGCAGCGGCGCTTCTTACGGCCAGTCGCTGGCCGACGATTCGCAACCGGCCCAGAGTGTGTCCAACCTCTACGACGAGGCCAGCGGCTTCTTCGGCGGCGGTAAATTCAGCTTTGAAACCGGCGTGACCTATTCGCGTTACGACACCCGGCAGCTGATCCTCAACGGTTTCCTCGCGCTGGACTCGATCTTTCTGGGCAACATCAACCTCGACCGCATCAAGGCCGACACCTGGACGCTGGATCTGACCGGGCGCTACAACTTCGACAACCGTTGGCAGTTCGACGTGAACGTGCCGGTGGTTTACCGCGAATCGACCTACCAGTCCGGTGGCGGCAACGGTGGTGCGTCCAACGTCACGACGGAACAGGATGTTTCGCGCGACCCGACCATCGGCGACGTCAACTTCGGCATCGCGTACAAGTTCCTCGACGAGTCGGTCAACACGCCGGACGCCGTGGTCACCCTGCGGGTCAAGGCGCCAACCGGCAAGGATCCGTTCGGCATCAAACTGCGCCAGACCGACGCCAACTCCAACCTGTTCGTGCCTGACACGCTGCCAACCGGTAACGGTGTCTGGTCGATCACACCCGGGGTTTCGCTGGTCAAGACGTTCGACCCGGCAGTGCTGTTCGGCAGCTTGTCCTACACCCACAACCTGGAGGAGTCGTTCGACGACATCAGCTCGACCGTCAACCAGAAAACCCCGGGCAAGGTCAGCATCGGCGACAGCTTCCAGATCGGCGCCGGTATTGCGTTTGCACTGAACGAAAAGATGAGTATGTCGTTTTCGATGTCTGATCTGGTGCAACGCAGGAGCAAACTCAAACCCGATGGCGGGGATTGGCAATCGGTGGTGTCCAGTGACGCCAACGCAGGCTACTTCAACGTCGGCATGACCATTGCCGCCACGGACAACCTGACTATCGTGCCCAATCTGTCGATCGGCATGACCCCGGATGCCCCCGACTTTTCCTTCAGCCTGAAATTCCCGTACTACTTCTAAAGCAAAAGATCGCGGCCTGCGGCATCTCCTACAGGGTTAATCCCTGTAGGAGTTGCCGCAGGCTGCGATCTTTTGGGCTTTGGTCTCTAGCGAATCTGGTGTTTGTGCAGCAGGCGATAAAACGTCGGCCGCGACACCCCCAGCACTTTCGCCGCCACACTGAGGTTGTCGCTGTGGCGGTTCAATACATCGCACAACGCCTGGCGTTCGGCGCGCGTCTTGTAGTCTTCCAGCGTACCCATCGGCGTCGAAATCGTGTGCTGGCTGAGCAATCCCAGGTCCCGGGCTTCGATCTGTCGGCCTTCCGCCAGAACCAGACCCCGTCGCACGCGGTTGGCCAGTTCTCGAACGTTGCCTGGCCAGTCGTGCTTGCCCATGGCGATCAACGCATCCTCACTGAAGCTGCGCGGGCGGCGGCCGGTTTCGTGGCTGTAGAAATGCGAGAAATGGTTGGCCAGCATCGACAGATCACCGTGGCGCTCGCGCAATGGCGCGGTCACCACTTGCAGCACATTGAGGCGGTAATACAGGTCTTCGCGAAAACGCTTTTTCTCGATCGCCGCTTCGAGGTCGACGTGGGTGGCCGCCAGCACGCGCACATCAACCGGAATCGGCTGACTGCCACCCACGCGCTCGATGTGTTTCTCCTGCAGAAAACGCAGCAGATTGGCCTGCAATTCCAGCGGCAGATCGCCGATTTCGTCGAGAAACAGCGTGCCACCATTCGCGGCCTCGATGCGCCCGACCTTGCGCTGATGCGCCCCAGTAAAGGCGCCTTTTTCGTGGCCGAACAGTTCGGATTGAATCAAGTGTTCGGGAATCGCCCCGCAATTGATCGCCACAAACGGCTTGCTGTGGCGCTGGGACTGGCGGTGCAGTGTGCGCGCCACCAGTTCTTTACCGGTGCCGCTTTCACCGCGGATCAGTACCGGGGATTCGGTCGGCGCCAGTTTGCTCAATAACTTGCGCAGCTCGCGGATCGGCTTGCTGTCGCCAAGCAGCTCATGTTCCGGCTGGTCGACGTGAATCGTGCCTTGTCCGCGCAGACGTGCCATGCCGAATGCGCGCCCCAGGGTCACCTGGACCCGCGAGACATCGAACGGCAAGGTATGAAAATCGAAAAACCATTCGCAGACGAAGTCACCGACGTTCTGCAACCGCAGGACTTCCTGGTTCAACACCGCGATCCACTCGGTGCCGCTGCGGCTGATCAGTTCCTTGACCGCTTCGGGACGTTCAAGGTGAAAAGGTTGCAGTCGCAGCAGCCCGACATCGCATGTCCGATCGGCGGCATTTTCCAGGGTACAACTGTCGACATCCCAGCCCACCGCGCGCAATCCGGGTAACAGGCGATGGCAGTCGTCACAAGGGTCGACTACCAATAAACGTCGTAACGCTGGCGCTTCGATCATGACTGTTCCTTGGCGCCAAATTTAGGGAAATTATTGTAAAAACAGTCATTTGGCAGACCCGACTGTAACATTAGCAAGAAATTGACAGGGCCTTGTATCGATTGCTTATAGGTGTACAAGCTAACGAGTTATAAGAAGCAAGTTTATTAGTCAGCTATCGAGTTGCTATCTTTCACCAGGCTTTCAAAAACGTTCGGAATGTTGAGCCCGAGCAATTAAGTTGAAATTTCTTTGTTTCGTGTGTGACCTGCCACGGGGTTGCGTGCATCAGTACAAGTAACCAGCCGAACGGTAAGCCCAACCGACGGCACATCACTTGATTGGGCACGACAGAGAGAAGACCCCAATGACCGCCCCGCTCCGTATCAACGAAGCTCTTTTGATTGCCAACCACGCGTTCAAACCCTTTCAGTGCGTGGCCTGGGCCCCACAAGACGGCAATGGCGAACTGAACCTGACCGTCATCGATCGTACCAACTCGCACATCGGTCGCCAGCAGATTCCAAGCAGCGCCTACTCCGATCCGGCGCAACTGGAACTGCTGTTGCAACAGGCCCGCGCTGAATTGAGCAAAGAAGGTTACCTGCTGCAATCGTGGTCGATGCCACATTGATCAGAGGCTGATGCGGATGACTTTCACGTCATCCGCTCTGTTCTTTGTTAGTTATCCGCTGCTGTTTATCTTCAATACTTCTGTACAACTTTCTTCAACCTGCCAGGCGCCACTGCTTGGCAGGCTTTCGTTTGGTTCAAAAAGACACTGTTATGGCACAGTGCGACCCTCCACCTGTTAGTTCTGTCAGTTGAACTTGCGTGTATTCAGGGATTGAATGTTCCGCTCATGCAGTTACCGCCCATTCGGGCCTGGTCAACTTGCAAGGAGAGGCATGCATGTCACCCGAGAACGCCTTTGCGCGCCCGGCACTACTCAACAGTTCCGGGCAACTCGACAAACAATTTGCCAACACTGGCGTCGCCCAAGTGTATTTCGCCGGCAGTGTTTCCAGCATGACTCAGGGTGTCGCACTGGATCGACAGGGGCGCGTGCTGGTCGCCGCCAAGGTCGGCACTGCTCAAGGCAGTCGTTTCGGTCTGGCACGCCTACTCGCGGACGGTTCGGCCGACCTCGCTTTCGGCCAGCATGGCAGCGTGATTGGCGAGTTCGAACGCGGTTTTGAGGCCACCGGTGGCAAGGTCCAGGTATTGCCCGACGGACGAATCCTGCTGGCCGGGCTGCATTATCAAAACGCCCATCGCACCCTGCCCGCCCTTGCCCTGTTCAGCACCGAGGGTATCCCCGACCCGAGCTTTGGTGAAAATGGCCGAAAAGTGGTGCGCCTGCCCGGCGACCTGTCCATCGGTTCCCGCGATTGCTGGCTGCCTCCCGGCGTACCGGGTGCTGAAGCCTGTGACATCGCCGTGCAGGACGACGGGCATATTCTGCTGATCGCCAATCACCACTTCGAACTCGCCGACCATGCCGGAATGCTGATCCGCCTGACGCCAGACGGGACGCTCGATGCAAGCTTCAATGGGCGCGGTTTCGTGATGATTCGACATTTGCTGCTCAACACGTGGCTCAGCAGCCTTGTATTGCAGAAGGACGGGCGGATCCTTGTCGCCGGCTCAATTGATTTTCCCCAGGAGGGGCTGGTGGCGCGCTACCTGCCTGACGGGCGTCTTGATGAGCGCTTCGCGGTGGATGGCTTCCTGGCTTTCAAAGCCAACGGCAAAAGCGCGATGGTCTGTCAGGTCATCGAGTCAAAGGAACATCTGCACTGTTTTGGCAGCAGTCGCGATCCGATCCGCTGCCTGGCGCTGAGCCTGCATCCTAACGGCCGCCCGGACTGGCGCAACGACACTGGCCACCCGCATCTGCTGGAAATCGGTCCCAGTGGTTGCCAGTGGAGCGCCGCGCAACGCATGGCGGATGGTCGGATCATGGCGGTGGGTGCAACCATCGGCGGTGTCGAGGCCGACTTCATCGTTGCTCGCTATAAAGCTGACGGCCATCTCGACCGAAGCTTCGGCAACGGCCACGGCTGGTTGCGCACGCGCCTGGGCCGCAGCCTGGATACCGCCAATTCTCTCGCGATCCAGCCAGACCGGAAAATTCTTGTCGGCGGCTACTCGCTCGACGGCAACTACCGCGCCATGGTCGCGCGTTATCTGAATCAATAACTCTCCAGACTTGAACTTGCCAGGCACTTGCGGCAACTTGCGCGCTTCTTAATACAAGGAGCAACCGATGTCCGGTTCACTGGCCCAGGCGTTCGCGCATAACTTCCTCGGGCATTCGCCCCGCTGGTACAAGGCGTGCATCGTCGGGTTCCTGATCCTCAACGCCGTGGTGCTGTTCACTGTCGGCCCGGTCGCCGCCGGCTGGCTGCTGGTGATCGAATTCATTTTCACCCTGGCCATGGCCCTCAAGTGCTATCCATTGATGCCCGGTGGCTTGTTGCTGATCGAAGCCCTGCTGCTGAAGATGACCTCACCACAGGCCCTGTACGATGAACTGGTGCACAACTTCCCGGTGATCCTGCTGCTGATGTTCATGGTCGCGGGCATCTACTTCATGAAGGATCTGCTGCTGTTTCTGTTCTCACGGTTGCTGCTGGGCGTGCGCTCCAAGGCGCTGCTGGCGCTGATGTTCTGCTTTCTCTCAGCTTTTTTGTCGGCGTTTCTCGATGCCTTGACCGTAACCGCGGTGATCATCAGCGCGGCGGTCGGCTTCTATTCGGTCTACCACCGCGTGGCCTCGGGCAATGATCCGCGTCAGGACAGCGAATTCAGCGACGACCGCCATCTGCCGGCCCTGCACCATGAAGACCTGGAGCAATTCCGCGCATTCCTGCGCAGCCTGCTGATGCACGGCGCGGTCGGCACCGCACTCGGTGGGGTCTGCACCCTGGTGGGTGAGCCGCAGAACCTGCTGATCGGCCATGAGATGGGCTGGCATTTCGCGGAGTTTTTCCAGAAAGTCGCGCCGGTTTCGTTACCGGTACTGGTGGCGGGTCTGGTGACCTGCGTGCTGCTGGAAAAACTGCGCTGGTTTGGCTACGGCACCCTGCTGCCGGACAACGTCCGCGCCGTGCTGGCCAATTACGCCGCCGAAGACAACGCCGAACGCACCCCGCGTCAGCGTGCCGCCCTGCTGGTGCAAGGCGCTGCCGCATTGATCCTGATTGGCTGCCTGGCGTTTCACGTCGCGGAGGTCGGGCTGATCGGCCTGATGGTGATCGTGCTGATCACCGCGTTCACCGGCATCACCGACGAGCATCGTCTGGGCAGCGCGTTCAAGGACGCCATGCCGTTCACTGCATTGCTGGTGGTGTTCTTTGCCGTGGTCGCGGTGATTCACGATCAGCAACTGTTCGCCCCGTTGATCCAGTGGGTGCTGGCGCTGCCGGCGGAACAACAGCCGGGCATGCTGTTCATCGCCAACGGCCTGCTCTCGGCGATCAGCGATAACGTGTTCGTCGCCACGATCTACATCACCGAAGTGAAACAGGCTTTCCTGTCCGGGCACATGAGCCGCGAGCATTTCGAGACCCTGGCGATCGCGATCAACACCGGCACCAACCTGCCAAGCGTGGCGACGCCCAATGGTCAGGCGGCGTTCCTGTTCCTGCTGACCTCGGCGATTGCGCCGCTGGTGCGCCTGTCGTACGGGCGGATGGTGTGGATGGCGTTGCCGTACACCGTAGTGATGGGGTTGCTGGGCTGGTATGCGGTAAGTTACTGGCTCTGACAACACGCGATAAAACTGTGGGAGCGGGCTGACGGAGTATCAGGCACTTGATGTGTTGACTGATGCACCGCATTCGCGAGCAAGCTCGCTCCCACATTGTCAGGGCGGTGAGCCAATGGCGCTGGCAACTCTCGATCAACCGGTATGAGCAGGCTCACTCCCACATTGGCAGGCGCTCAGCCAATGGCTCTGACTACACGCGATTAAAACTGTGGGAGCGGGCTTGCTCGCGAATGCGGAGTGTCAGGCACTTGATGTGTTGACTGATACTC
>NZ_JASCPO010000183.1:0-12014 GCF_029960145.1 Pseudomonas sp. PS01299
GGGCTTGCTCGCGAAGGCGGTATGTCATTCGGCAAATGCGTTGCCTGATACGGCCTCTTCGCGAGCAAGCCCGCTCCCACAATGGGATTTGTGGTGTTAGTGGGTTAAGAGATAAACCGCATTCGCCAGCGCAATGTCTTCCAGGCCCAGGCCAATTGAACGGAAAAATACGTGACGGTCGTAACCGGGGCGCGGCACTTTCTCGCTGAGCAGGTCGGCGAGGTCACCGACAATCGCAGACTTGTCCCAGCCATGCTGCTCGGTCGCGATCAACATCTCACCGGCCGAGCCCGGCGTGGTCAGCCGATAGTCACAGAACACTTGCATGTCGCTCAGGCTCTGCGGCGGCACCTCATGGGCGCGTGGCGCGTTGGTGCTGATCGAGGTGATCAGCGCCGGTTTGCTCAAGCTGGCCGGGTCGATCACTGGGCCGGCGGACGAGGTGCAGAGCATGATCACGTCCGCGTCTATGTGGGCGACATCGCGGCTGTCGGCAATCTTCACCCCCGGGTAGATCTCTTTCAGCAGCGCCCGGGTTTCAGCGTCTTCAGACAGGCTCGGCGAATACACGCTGATGTTCTGCCAGTCGCGCAGACCTTTCACGTAATGCAAATGAGCCTGGGCAACCTTGCCGCTGCCGATGATCGCCAGTCGTTGGGCATTCAGCGGGGCGAGGGCATCGACTGCAACGGCGGTGGTCGCTGCAGTACGTGCGGTGGTCAGCTCGCCGGCATCGCAAAGCAGCAGCGGTTGGCCGGTTTTCATCGACATTAATAGGGTCCACGCTGTCACCAGTGGCCCTTGCTCGCGGACGATGTAGGGCGAGGTCTTGACCCCGTACACGCCGTCCTCGGCCAGCACCCCCAGATAATTGATGAAGTCGCCGGCGCCCTGCGGAAACTCCACCAACTGCTGCGCCGGTTGCACGGCGTGGCCGGCGGCGAGGTCGCGGAACAGTTTGCGCAGGATCTGCGGCACGTCGATGCGCGCCAGCAGCTCGCGGGCCTGGGTATGGTCGATCACGTAGGGTGTACTGGTCATGTCAGGCTCCACGGTCTGGATGTAAACTAATTTGTCCATTATGGACTTTTAGTTATCTACCGCAAGCGCCTGTTGAAAACGCCGGGCAAAAAAAAGCGCAGTCCGTTGCCGGCTGCGCTTTTTGCGTTACAGATCGCTTACTGCGGCTGCGGACGCTTGCGTTCAACAGCGCGCAACAGGTGCGTCGGCGGTGTTTCGCAGCTGATCTTGCGACCGAGTTTCTCTTCGATCGACGGCAGTTGGTAGGAGTCGTCCTCGCCGGCGAAGCTGATCGACACGCCGTCAGCGCCCGCGCGACCGGTACGGCCGATGCGGTGCACGTAGTCGTCCGGCACTTCCGGCAGGGTGAAGTTGATCACGTGGCTGATGCCGTCGATATGGATGCCGCGACCGGCGACATCGGTGGCCACCAGCACGCGGATCCTGCCTTCGCGGAAGCCTTCGAGGGTCTTGATGCGCTTGTGCTGCGGCACGTCGCCGGACAGTTGCGCGGCGTTGATGCCGTCGCGCACCAGGCGTTCTTCGATGCGGCGCACTTCGTCCTTGCGGTTGGCGAAGACGATCACGCGCTCCCAGCCGTTATCGTTGACCAGGTTGTAGAGCAGTTTGTACTTGTCAGCCGCGGCCACCGCATAGATGTGCTGCTCGACGTTTTCGTTGGCCACGTTGGTGATTTCGATTTCGACGATCGCCGGATCGGTGGTCCATTGCTTGGCCAGGTTCATCACGTCTTCGGTGAAGGTCGCGGAGAACAGCAGGGTCTGACGCTCGGACTTCGGCGGGGTCTGGCGAATGATCTGCCGCACTTGCGGGATGAAACCCATGTCGAGCATGCGGTCGGCTTCGTCCAGCACCATCACTTCGACCATGTCCAGATGCACGTCGCCGCGCTGGTTGAAGTCGAGCAGACGGCCCGGGGTGGCGACGAGGATGTCGCAGTGGCGCGCTTCGAGGTGCTTGAGCTGCTTGTCGAAGTCCATGCCGCCAACGAACGTCATCACGTTGAGGCCGGTGTACTTGGTCAGGTCGGCAGCATCCTTGGCGATCTGCACCACCAGCTCACGGGTCGGCGCGATGATCAGCGCACGGGGTTCACCCATGTAGCGTTCTTTCGGCGGTGGCGTCTGCAACAACTGAGTGATGATCGAGATCAGGAACGCAGCGGTCTTGCCGGTGCCGGTCTGCGCGCGACCGATGGCGTCTTTGCCGGCGAGGGTAAAACCCAGCACCTGCGCCTGGATCGGCGTGCAATACGGGAAGCCCAGGTCCTGGATGGCGTGCATCAGTTCCGGAGCGAGCTTGAAATCGTGAAAGCGGGTTTTGCCTTCCTGGGGTTCGACGACGAAATCTTCGAGTTTCCAGGGAATGACCGGTGCCTTAGGCTTCGGTTCGCGGCGCGGCCGGGGTGGTTTCGGCGCTTCGGCGCGGACCGGTTCGGTAGCGACGGCAGGTTGCGGCTCAGGCTGGGGTGTCGCTACCGGAGCCGGACGTTCAGCCTTGGGCGCATCGCTGCGAGGGCCGTGGGCGTGCGACGGCGCACTGGGGACTGGCGCGAGCTGCTCAGCCTCGCTTTTACCGAACATTTTCTTGAGTGCTTTGAGCACGGTCATCTCATCAATTGGTTAAGGAATGTACGCCGGCCAGTGTAATGCAAGAAACGGGCGCGGCGTAGTGGGATGATCAAAGGGGCGATGCAGCTGAAACGATCAACGCAGGCGTTCAGCCAGCCAGACGCCGATGTCGCGAATTTCTTCGGGTAACACTTCGTGCTCCATTGGGTATTCCTGCCATGTCACGGTGACACCATGCTTCACCAAATGCTCATAGGCGCTGCGCCCCATCGAGTTCTGCACCACGCCGTCGAACTGGCCGTGCAGGCACCGCGCGGGAATACGCTGCTGACTGGCTGAAAGCTCCATCTCGTCGGTGAAGGTCGGGGCATAGGTGGAGAGGGCAAGTACGCCACCCAAAGGACCTTGCCACTTTATATAAGCGGTGTGCAGAACGACGGCGCCCCCCTGGGAAAACCCGGCGAGAAAAATCCGCGAAGCGTCTATTCCGCCGGCTCGCTGCGCTTCGATCAATTTGACGATGCGATCTGACGACTCTTCCAGTTGCTCACGATCAATCGACCGTGCCGGGCTCATGGCCTTTATGTCGTACCAGCTCGGCATCGCGTAACCGCCGTTGATGGTGACGGGCAGGGTAAGCGCTTGCGGCAATACGAAGCGCGTAGTCAGCAGGCTTTCCTGCAGCGCTTCGGCGACCGGCAAGAAGTCATAGCGGTCCGCGCCGAGGCCGTGCAGCCAGATCACGCAGGCGTCTGCAGGCTTTACGGGTTGAAGAATCAGGGGCTCGGTCATGGCTGCTCCAAAAATGTGCGGGCGCTCTCAATAAGTGCGTGATTGAGGTGCGCGTCCGGTCGATCCGTTAAGAAGATGTCGCAAGGCTACAAGTTTTGCTATTGACCTGTCGCGCAATCGCTTCAGCAGGCGGTGTGGTACGGGCTTTGCTATGGAGGATTCTGTACGAAGCGTCCTACGCCTTGCGGTAACACTATCAGTGTACGTCTTGCGACGGGATTGCAAAGAATCCGGTGATGGATGTTCGCCGATGGCCGCTACGGGCAAAGCGAACGTGAAAGGGCTACAGCCCGTTCGGCCGATTGGTGAGAAGTGAGTTGTCCATGATGTGGATTTTCTCCTACTAGACTCATAGCGAAGGTCTTACGTCGGTTGACCCCAAAAAAAGCCAACACGGGTCAACAACGCCTCAAAAGGGTGCGACTGGACTCAAGCTCCGACACAACAAGAGCAAAACTGGAGGTTTGAATGAAGATGTTGAAATCCACTCTGGCGGTCGTGACTGCAGCAGCAGTACTCGGCGTCAGCGGGTTCGCTCAGGCGGGTGCAACCCTGGATGCCGTGCAGAAGAAAGGTTTCGTGCAGTGCGGCGTGAGCGACGGTCTGCCGGGTTTCTCGGTACCGGACGCTTCGGGCAAGATCCTCGGGATCGACGCTGACGTCTGCCGCGCTGTGGCCGCTGCCGTATTCGGCGACGCCAACAAGGTCAAGTTCAGCCAGTTGAACGCCAAGGAGCGCTTCACCGCGCTGCAGTCCGGCGAAATCGACCTGCTCTCGCGCAACACCACCATGACCAGCTCGCGTGACGCCGGCATGGGCCTGAAATTCCCGGGCTTCATCACTTACTACGACGGCGTGGGCTTCCTGGCCAACAACAAGCTGGGCGTGAAAAGTGCCAAGGAACTGGACGGTGCAACCATCTGCATCCAGGCCGGTACCACCACCGAACTGAACGTCTCCGACTACTTCCGCGCCAACGGCCTGAAGTACACCCCGATCACTTTCGACACCTCCGATGAAAGCGCCAAGTCGCTGGAATCCGGTCGTTGCGACGTGCTGACCTCCGACAAGTCGCAGCTGTACGCACAGCGCAGCAAACTGGCTTCGCCAAAAGACTACGTGGTACTGCCGGAAACCATCTCCAAAGAACCACTGGGCCCGGTCGTGCGTAACGGCGACGACGAGTGGCTGGCGATCGTTCGCTGGGTTGGCTACGCGCTGCTGAACACTGAAGAAGCCGGCGTGACGTCGAAAAACGTGCTGGAAGAAGCCAAATCCACCAAGAACCCGGACGTCGCTCGTCTGCTGGGTGCTGACGGTGAATACGGCAAGGACCTGAAACTGCCGAAGGACTGGGTTGTGAAAATCGTTTCGCAGGTCGGTAACTACGGTGAAATCTTCGAGAAAAACCTCGGCAAGAGCACTCCGCTGGAAATCGACCGTGGCCTGAACGCGCTGTGGACCAACGGCGGCATTCAGTACGCACCACCAGTGCGCTAATGGTTCTATCACCCGGCGGGCCAACCGCCGGGTGATGTTCTGTTCCATTTCTTCCGGGGCACTTCATGCAAAATTCAATCGGCGCACCAAAGCAGAGGCTCAGCCTCAGCGATCCGCGAGTGCGTGCGTGGCTGTTTCAGATCATCACCGTCGTGGCGGTGGTCGCCATGGGCTGGTATCTGTTCGATAACACCCAGACCAACCTGCAACACCGGGGCATTACCTCCGGTTTCAGCTTTCTGGAGCGCAGTGCCGGGTTCGGCATCGCTCAGCACCTGATCTCCTACACCGAAGCGGACAGTTACGCTCGGGTGTTCGTGATCGGCTTGCTCAACACCCTGTTGGTGACCTTCATCGGCGTGATCCTGGCGACTCTGCTGGGCTTCATCATCGGTGTGGCGCGACTGTCGCCGAACTGGATCATCAGCAAACTGGCGACCGTGTACGTGGAAGTGTTCCGCAACATTCCGCCGCTGCTGCAGATTCTGTTCTGGTACTTCGCGGTATTCCTGACCATGCCGGGACCGCGCAACAGCCACAACTTCGGCGACACCTTCTTCGTCAGCAGCCGTGGCCTGAACATGCCGGCCGCGCAAATGGCTGACGGCTTCTGGGCGTTCTTCATCAGCGTGGTGCTGGCCATTGTCGCCATCGTGCTGATGTGCCGCTGGGCCAACAAGCGTTTCGAAGACACCGGCGTACCGTTTCACAAGTTCTGGACCGGCCTGGCGATCCTGCTGGTGATCCCGACCTTGTGCGCGCTGATCTTCGGTGCACCCCTGCACTGGGAAATGCCGCAACTCAAGGGTTTCAACTTCGTCGGCGGCTGGGTGCTGATCCCGGAACTGCTCGCGTTGACCCTCGCCCTGACCGTGTACACCGCAGCGTTCATTGCGGAAATCGTCCGTTCGGGGATCAAGTCGGTCAGCCATGGCCAGACCGAAGCGGCGCGTTCGCTCGGCCTGCGCAACGGCCCAACCCTGCGCAAGGTGATCATTCCGCAAGCCTTGCGAGTGATCATTCCGCCGCTGACCAGCCAATACCTGAACCTGGCGAAGAACTCGTCGCTGGCCGCCGGTATCGGTTATCCGGAAATGGTTTCGCTGTTCGCCGGCACCGTGCTCAACCAGACCGGTCAGGCCATCGAAGTCATTGCCATCACCATGAGCGTGTACCTGGCGATCAGTATCAGCATTTCCCTGCTGATGAACTGGTACAACAAGCGCATTGCGCTGATTGAGCGGTGAGGAAACGCGCATGACAACCCATACTTTCAAACCCGACATGCCACCGCCGGCCAAGGTCTTCGGCCCGATGGCATGGATACGCGCGAACATGTTTTCCAGCTGGCTCAACACCCTGCTGACCCTGTTTGCGTTTTACCTGATCTATCTGGTGGTACCACCGATCCTTAGTTGGGCGATTCTCGATGCCAACTGGGTCGGCACCACCCGCGCCGACTGCACCAAGGACGGCGCCTGCTGGGTGTTCATTCAGCAGCGTTTCGGCCAGTTCATGTACGGCTATTATCCGACCGGCCTGCGCTGGCGCGTCGACCTGACCGTGTGGCTGGCGGTGATCGGCGTGGCGCCACTGTTCATCTCGCGCTTCCCGCGTAAAGCGGTGTACGGCCTGAGCTTCCTGGTGATCTACCCGATCGTCGCCTGGTGCCTGCTGCACGGTGGCGTGTTCGGCCTCGACGCCGTGGCGACCAGCCAGTGGGGCGGTCTGATGCTGACCCTGGTCATCGCCACCGTGGGTATCGCCGGCGCCTTGCCGCTGGGGATCATTCTGGCGCTGGGCCGGCGCTCGAACATGCCGGCGATTCGTGTGGTCTGCGTGACCTTCATCGAGTTCTGGCGCGGCGTGCCGTTGATCACGGTGCTGTTCATGTCCTCGGTGATGCTGCCGCTGTTCCTGCCCGAAGGCATGAACTTCGACAAGCTGCTGCGGGCGCTGATCGGGGTGATCCTGTTCCAGTCGGCCTACGTTGCCGAAGTGGTGCGCGGCGGTCTGCAAGCGATCCCCAAAGGTCAGTACGAAGCGGCAGCGGCGATGGGCCTCGGTTACTGGCGCGCCATGGGCCTGGTGATTCTGCCGCAAGCCCTGAAGCTGGTGATTCCGGGCATCGTCAACACCTTCATTGCGCTGTTCAAGGACACCAGCCTGGTGATCATCATCGGCCTGTTCGACCTGCTCAACAGCGTCAAGCAAGCCGCTGCCGACCCGAAATGGTTGGGCATGGCCACCGAAGGCTACGTGTTCGCCGCCCTGGTGTTCTGGATTTTCTGTTTTGGTATGTCGCGCTATTCCATGCATCTGGAACGCAAGCTCGACACTGGCCACAAGCGTTAGGAGTTCTCTGTAAATGAGCGAAGCAATCAAAAAGCCTGTCGGCCCTGAAGGCATTATCCAGATGCAGGGCGTGAACAAGTGGTACGGCCAGTTCCACGTGCTGAAAGACATCAACCTCAACGTCAAACAGGGCGAGCGTATCGTCCTGTGCGGCCCGTCGGGTTCCGGCAAATCGACCACCATCCGCTGCCTCAACCGTCTGGAAGAGCACCAGCAGGGCCGCATCGTGGTCGACGGCGTGGAGCTGACCAACGACCTCAAGCAGATCGAAGCGATCCGCCGCGAAGTCGGCATGGTGTTCCAGCACTTCAACCTGTTCCCGCACCTGACCATCCTGCAGAACTGCACGCTGGCGCCGATGTGGGTGCGCAAGATGCCCAAGCGCAAGGCCGAGGAAATCGCCATGCATTATCTGGAGCGCGTACGCATTCCGGAGCAGGCGCATAAATTCCCGGGGCAACTGTCCGGCGGTCAGCAACAGCGTGTGGCGATTGCCCGCGCGCTGTGCATGAAACCGAAAATCATGCTGTTCGACGAACCGACCTCGGCCCTCGACCCGGAGATGGTCAAAGAGGTGCTGGACACCATGATCGGCCTCGCCGAAGACGGCATGACCATGCTCTGCGTGACCCACGAAATGGGCTTCGCCCGCACCGTGGCCAACCGTGTGATCTTCATGGACAAGGGCGAAATCGTCGAACAGGCGGCGCCGAACGACTTCTTCGACAACCCGCAAAATGACCGTACCAAGCTGTTCCTGAGCCAGATCCTGCATTGATTGCCTGAGAAGCTCGCCTGACAAAAAGCCCTGCCGGTATGCCGACAGGGCTTTTTTCATGGGGGCGAATCAGCCCGCATTTGTTTTGCGTTCAAGTGCCAGGTGCACGGCACGCAGCGCGTTGAGTCGGCCGTGCCCGTAGTAGTGACTGTGGCCGTTTTCGTCGTACTGGCCGCGCGGCCCGTCATCGGGGTGGCCGATCTTGTCGCAGCAATCGGCAAGTATCTGGCGTACCGCAGAGCGATCAAGCTCGGGATTGACGCCGAGCACCAGCGCAGCGATGCCCGCGGCGCCGGGGCAGGCGCTGGAGGTACCGCTGAAGGTGTCGGTGTAGGCCGGCAATGTGGCGGCGGCAAACTTTGCGCTCAAATCAGTGGTACGGATACCCCGGGTCTGCGGGATCGAAGTCGCAGGCTTGAACTTCGGATCGGGGTGTTTCTGATCTCCGCTGGGAAAGCAGCACCAGAGTGACTTGCCATAGTCACTGTAGGCACTGCGCCGGTTCTGATCGTTGCAGGCACCTACCGCAATGACATGGGGGTGGCTGGAATAGCCATCGTTATCGGCGCACTCGTTACCGTTTCCCGCGCCAAAAAAGATCACACAGCCTTTGCCATTGCGGCCCTTGGTGGCGGCGTATTCGATTGCCAGCCGTGTGCTGGCGGCCAGGGGAAACACTTGCGTGTGACGCGGGTCCGCCGGGTCGGCCCAATGCCCTTCAGCCGGCCCCCAGCTGCAGGAAATGACGTCGGCTCCCTGATCGGCCGCCCAGAAAAAGGCGTCGGCCTCCGCGCGGGCTCCCAAGGGTTTGGTGAGTTTCAATGGCATCAGGCTGGCTTTGGGGGCGACACCGCTGGCGCCGTCCTCACCATTGGCGCAAGCCACCCCGGCAGCGGCCGTACCGTGGCGTTCCAGGGCGTTCAGTGGGCGCGGCCCGCCTTTGGCGTTACGTCGGTCAAAGTTCTTTGCACCGACCACTTTGCCTTCTCCGGAAAATTCGGGATGGTCAATATCAAACGCGTCATCGATGACTGCGATGACGATGCCTTCGCCCTGTGCGAGCTCATGCGCGGCCTCGACGTTGGCGCTGGCATCGATTTCAACCTGATAGGTCACGGTGGTTTTCTTCAGGTGCCACTGATTGGCATGGATCGCTCGGCGTTGACCCTGGCGCAGCAGCTCCGGGTGGCAGTACTCAATCTCGTCGCGTTCCAGCCATTCACTCGTGAGGGTGCAGATATCGATGCCATGGGTGGCGGGGTGATGCACAAAAAAGGCATTTTTTGCATACGGCACCTGTTGCTTGATCATCAGGCCCAGCGCTTGAAGTATGACCATGCACTCAGTGGCTTTCAGTGAGTCGATGAACTTTAAAAAGATATTTTCGGTATAGAGCACCGGCTCCTGAGTGATGGGATCCACCAGCACGCTGCCCGCGAAGCGCACGTCGGGCAATTCGCGTAACAGCGCCTTGCGTTGCGATGCGTCCGAGTGCCCAGGCAGTTTGAAAATCTGCACATCAGCGTCCTCGACATGCAGCAACAGCTCGCAACCTTCCAGCGCTGCGTGAGCAGATTCGCAGCAAAGCGTTTGGGCCAACTGCGTTCCCGCGTGGCTGCGGACTGCCAGCAACTGGCGATTTTTCTGCAGAACAAAAGGGCGGTCGTGCTGCTTGCCGAAATTGACTTCTACCATGAGCGTGCTTCTTCCTTTGGATAATGACGGGGCAAAATGCCCCTGGATCAATGTCCAAAGTCTGCAGTCCAGCGTCTGCAAGTGATGTCGGCAGTATTCCTGCGGAATGTGGGAAATCACTTCGCCTGTCAGCGGTTTTTACAACTCGACATGTAGGATTGGTGTCCCGTTGTTCCTTCCTGCGTGGGGTTGTGTGGAGCACCGCAGCTGACTAAGATGTCAGAAAATTCATCCTATGATTGGATGAAAGGGCGAATTTCATGACAGACATCTCACCTTTGATCAAGCGATCCCTGGTCGATCAGGCTCTGGATCAGTTGCGCCAGCGCATAACCGATGGCGTGTGGCAGGTCGGCGAACGGCTGCCGACCGAGCCTGAGTTGTGCGCCGAACTGGGCATCAGCCGCAACACGGTGCGCGAAGCCATGCGCGTGCTGGCGTTTTCCGGGTTGATCGAAATCCGGCAGGGCGACGGCAGTTATCTGCGCGCAGTGGTCGATCCGATGGACACGCTCAAAGCGTTGTCCCGCTGCTCGCTGGAGCAGGCGCGCGAGACCCGGCACATTCTCGAAGTCGAGGCCATTGGCCTGGCCGCGTTGCGCCGCACCGATGAAGATCTCGCCGCATTGCGCGCAGCGCTCGGCACCAGCGGCAGCCACTACCACGGTGATCTCGACACTTACATTGCCTGCGATCTGGTGTTCCACCGCCGTCTGGTGGACGCCGCGCACAACCCCACCCTCAGCGAGTTGTATCGCTATTTCTCCAGCATCGTCGGCGCGCAATTGCGCCAGACGCTGAACATCGTCCCGCGCCGTCAGGAAGTGTTCGACCTGCACATCGAGTTGCTCGATGCCGTCGAACAACGCGACCCGGAACGGGCCAAAGCCATATCGAGGCAGTTGATCAATGAACCTTGAAAGCGAGAAAAACTTTTCAACCCCCAAGCGCACGGCGGAGCTCGAAGAGCTGCTGATCGACGCCGAGGCTGACGACGAACAAGTACAGCAAAGCCATCCGCTGGTGCGCCGGCCGTGGCTGTTGCTGCTGGGGCTGATTCTGGTGGCGCTGAACCTGCGCCCGGCGCTGTCGAGCATGGCGCCGCTGCTCAGCGAAGTGTCGAAAAGCCTTGGTCTGTCTGCGGCGCAGGCCGGTTTGCTGACCACGTTGCCGGTGTTGTGCCTGGGACTGTTCGCGCCGCTGGCGCCGATTCTGGCGCGGCGTTTCGGCGCCGAGCGGGTGGTGCTGGGGATTCTGCTGACCCTGGCCGCCGGGATTATTGTGCGCAGCAACTTCGGTGAGATCGGGCTGTTTGCAGGTAGCGTGCTTGGCGGTGCGAGCATCGGCATTATCGGCGTGCTGCTGCCGGGCATCGTCAAACGCGACTTCGCCAAACACGCCGGAACCATGACCGGCGTGTACACCATGGCCCTGTGCCTGGGCGCGGCAATGGCCGCGGGTTCCACCGTGCCGTTGAGCGAGCACTTCGACCACAGCTGGGCATTGGGCCTGGGCTTCTGGGTGATTCCGGCGCTGGTGGCGGCGCTGTTCTGGCTGCCGCAAGTCGGGCAGAAACACGGCGCGCACAACGTCGCCTATCGGGTGAAAGGTCTGCTGCGCGATCCACTGGCGTGGCAAGTGACTTTGTACATGGGCCTGCAATCGTCGCTGGCGTACATCGTGTTCGGCTGGTTGCCGTCGATTCTGATCGGCCGCGGCTTGACTCCGACCCAGGCCGGCCTGGTGCTGTCCGGCTCGGTGATCATCCAGCTCGCCAGCTCCCTGGCGGCGCCGTGGCTGGCGACCCGTGGCAAGGATCAGCGCCTGGCGATCGTGGTGGTGATGGCGCTGACCCTCGGTGGTCTGTTCGGTTGCCTGTATGCACCGATTGAAGGGCTCTGGGGCTGGGCGATTCTGCTGGGGCTGGGGCAGGGCGGTACGTTCAGTCTGGCGCTGACCCTGATCGTGCTGCGCTCGCGGGATTCGCATGTGGCGGCGAACCTGTCGAGCATGTCCCAGGGCTTCGGCTACACCCTGGCGTCGATGGGGCCGTTCGCGGTCGGCGTGGTGCATGACTGGACCGGCGGCTGGAATGCCGTGGGCTGGATCTTCGGCATCATCGGCACCGGCGCGATCATTGCTGGGCTGGGTGCGGGCCGGGCGCTGTACGTGCAAGTGCAAAGCGAAAAGATCTGACACGGTTCAACTTGTAGGAGTGAGCCTGCTCGCGATAACGGTGTGTCGGTCAACATTGCGCTGACTGATACACCGCTATCGCGAGC
>NZ_JASCPO010000184.1:0-11934 GCF_029960145.1 Pseudomonas sp. PS01299
GGCTTGCTCGCGAAAGCGGAGTGTCAGGTACCGGGATGCTGACTGATACACCGCTTTCGCGAGCAAGCCCCTCCCACAGGGGAGATTCGGCGCCCGCCAAAAAAATCATAAAAACAAAACAGGTACCTTGCGATGCATAACCAGATTGCCAGCTTTCGCGCGGCACTCGACGCCCGTCCTGTGTCCCGCTATCAGTGGTTATTGCTGATCCTGCTCGCCTTGCTGCTGGTCACCGACGGCTATGACGCCCAGGTGCTCGGTTACGTGGTGCCGGCCCTGGCTCAGGACTGGGGGCTGGAGAAAGCCGCGTTCGGGCCGGTTTTCAGCGCCAACCTGTTGGGCCTCACGCTCGGCTCGCTCGCGGTGACGCCGCTGGCCGATCGCTTCGGCGTGCGGCGAATCCTGCTCGCCTGCGTGCTGATCTACGCCAGCCTGACGGTGTTGATGGTGTTCGCCGATTCTCTGAACACCTTGATGATCGCGCGCTTCATCTGCGGCATCGGCATGGGCGGTGCGATGCCCAGTGCCATGGCCTTGATGTCGGAATATTCACCGCCGCGTCTGCGCACCTTGATGGTGACACTGGCCGCTTGTGGGTTTTCGTTTGGCGGTGCGGCGGGTGGTTTTGTCGCCGCTGGCTTCATCGACCGCTTTGGCTGGCAAGCGGTGTTCCTTGCCGGTGGTGTCACGCCGTTGCTGCTGTTCCCGTTCCTGTGGTGGATGCTGCCAGAATCGCTGCCACGTCTGCTGCGCGATGCACCGCCCTATGTGCGCCTGCGCAAAGTCACCGCGCGAATGCTGCCGGACTGGCAACCGCCGGCCGCGACCGTCGAACAGAACGAGCGCGAGCAGGGCAGCAAGCTGACCGTGGTCGAGCTGTTCCGCAACGGTTATGCGCGCCCGACCCTGCTGATCTGGGCGACGTTTTTTGTCAGCCTGATTCTGCTGTATTTCATGATCAGCTGGCTGCCGACGCTGTTGCTGGAAAGCGGTCTGAAACTCAATGAAGCGAATCTGGTGACCTCGATGTTCCTGTTCGCCGGTACCTTGGGCGCGGTGTGCATGGCCTGGTTCGCCGACCGTTTGAAACGCAAGGTGCGGCTGCTCTGCGCGGTGTTGGCCGGGGCGGCGCTGTGCACGATTCTGCTGGGCTTGAACCACGACAACCCGCGCTATCTGGTGGCCTGCGTGTTTGCCGCCGGTTTCTGCATCATCGGTGGGCAACTGACGCTGAACGCCTTCGCCAGCAACTTCTACCTGGCGCATGTACGCGCCACGGGCACTGGCTGGGCGTTGGGGGTCGGGCGCTTCGGTTCGATCCTCGGGCCGCTGTTCGGCAGTATGCTGCTGGCGATGCACATTCCGGTGACGCAGATTTTCTTCTTCTGCGCGATACCGGCGGTTATTGCGGCGCTGCTGATCATCCAGGTGCGTTCGCCTTCAGATATCCCGCAATCCAATGTGGGAGCGAGCTTGCTCGCGAAGAACGATAACGCGGTCTGACAGGAAAATCGGTGGCGCCTGCTTCGCGGGCAAGCCACGCTCCCACAAGGGATCGTTGTGATGCAGAAGAATGGGTTCACGCTGAACCCTGTGGGAGCGGGCTTGCTCGCGAAGGCGATTCAGGCTTCGATGCATTCATCGCTGACACCACGCTTTGCGAGCAAGCTCGCTCCCACACAGGGATTAGTGGACGACTGAATTCGGCGGCAGGTGCCCAAGCCGCTCAGTCAGGCGCAGGCGCTGGATCGGATCGTCGCTGAGCAGCAGCGCATGTTCCAGATCGAAGCGCTCGGCGTTCGGACAGTCGAGCCGTTGATACAGGCTGGCGCGAGCCAGATAGTCGGCGGCGCTGGCACCGCCCAGTTCCAGCACGCGTTCGGCATCGATCAGCGCGGCAATGTAATCCTCATGCGCCAGATGCAACTGCCGCAGGTTGCGTGACAGGCGCTGGAGCATCTGCTCTGGGCTGGCGGTGGCCAGATGGTCAGCGTTGAGTTTGAGGTGCGCGCCGTACTGACGTTGCAACAACTCGCGACAGTCATTGGGGTACAGCCGCCGACCGCCGCAGGGATCCAGCAGGTGATCAGCACCGGGTACCCGCAGCAGGAAATGCCCGGGGAAGTTCACTCCGACCAGCGGAATCTCCAGACCACGGGCCAGTTCCAGAGCAATCAGGGACAGGGTCAGCGGCTGGCCGCGGCGGGTCTGCAACACTTTGTGCAACAACGCGACCTGTGGGCGTAGCGGCAGAAAATCGTCCTGAGAGAAGCCCAGATCATTCAACCGCCGCAGCAACGGTTGCGCCAGTTCGCTGACTGGCAGCATCGGCAAGCCGTAGCTGACGCGCTGTTGCAGCTCCTTGAAGTCCTGTTGCAGCGCTTCGACATCGAGGCCTTTTTCGTGCTCGGCAGCCATCCACAGCGCCGCTTCGAACAGCGCGGGCGGTGAACGGTGCAGACACTCGAAAAAGCGTTGGCGCGGACTCATCGAAATCTCCGGGGAATGCCTCGTTTTAGCCCCGTCCGCGCCATTCGTCCAGTACCGGCCAGGTTATGCCGCAAAGTCGCCGTCGAAGCGGGCGCTTATTCCGGTGCGCTTCAGCAATTTTTGGGCGCAAGCCTATACTGGCGTCTACCAGAAGTGATTCGGGAGCCTGCCGATGTTCGCTCTCATGCAAAGCACTCGCCTGGAATCGCTGCACCTCAGCGTTGACCCGGTCACCGGGTTGAAGGCGGTCATTGCCATTCATAACAGTCGCCTCGGGCCTGCCCTGGGCGGTTGCCGTTATCTTGCCTATCCCAACGACGAATCCGCAGTCGAGGACGCCATTCGCCTGGCCCAGGGCATGAGCTACAAGGCGGCACTGGCCGGGCTCGATCAGGGCGGCGGGGTGGCGGTGATTGTGCGCCCGGCGCATGTGGAAAACCGCGCTGCGTTGTTCGAAGCGTTTGGCCGCTGCATCGAGCAGCTCGACGGTCGCTACATCACCGCCATCGACAGCGGCACTTCGGTAGCGGACATGGATTGCATCGCCCAGCAGACCCAGCACGTCACCAGCACCACCTCGGCCGGCGACCCGGCGCCGCATGCGGCGATGGGCGTGTTCACAGGGATTCGCGCCACCGCCATGGCGCGGCTGGGCAGCGACAATCTTGAAGGCTTGCGCGTGGCGATTCAGGGCTTGGGCAACGTCGGTTATGCACTGGCCGAGCAGCTACACGCGGCAGGCGCCGAATTGCTGGTCAGCGACATCGACCACGGCAAGGTGCAACTGGCGATGGAACAGCTCAACGCGCATCCGATCGCCAACGACGCCTTGCTCAGCACACCCTGCGACATCCTTGCGCCGTGCGGTCTCGGCGGGGTGCTCAACAGTCACACGGTGACGCAATTGCGCTGCTCGGCGGTGGCCGGTTCGGCGAACAATCAACTGACGCATCTGGACGTGGCCGATCAACTGGAGCGGCGCGGGATTCTGTATGCGCCGGATTATGTGATCAACGCGGGCGGGTTGATTTATGTCTCGCTCAAGCATCGCGGCGAAGAGCTGGGGACAATTACTGCGCACCTGTCGAAGATCAGTTCGCGGCTGACCGAAGTGTTTGCCCATGCGCAGGCCGAGAAGCGTTCGCCAGCGCGGGTAGCGGATGAGTTGGCAGAGAAAGTCCTATATCGCTGAAAAGCAAAAGATCGCAGCCTGCGCCAGCTCCTACATATGGAATGCGTATTCCCTGTAGGAGCTGCCGCAGGCTGCGATCTTTTCGATTCAAACGTGGTTACTTGGCAGCTTTCGCCGCTTTAACCGGCTTCACTGGAGCTTCTTCCGGCTCAGCCGCTGCGTCTTTTTCGACTACTTCTGCCGGTGCATTGATCAGCTCCGACAGCGCATCAGGCTGGCTCTTGAAGGCCTTGGCGAACACATCGCGGTTCTTCGCCATGTAGATCCCGACTTCTTCAACCTGTTGCTCGTTCAGCGACGGCACGGCTTTTTGCAACACTTCGGACAGCATCTCGGCCAGTTCGAGCATTTTGTCATGACGGTCAGCTTCGGCTTTATCCATGAACAAGCGCTCCAGATCTCGGCTGCTGCGGTATACCACTTCGACGGCCATTCACCACCTCACATGCCTTCACATTTAGTTGTCTTAGCGACTACTGTATTTATATACAGCGAAAGGATAAGCGAATCCCTGCGCTTTGGGTAGTGGCTTTTCAATGTAGACCGGATTCGGGGTTTTTCCTGATTCACGCGCCTCAAACCAAACGACCCGCACACGGCGGGTCGTTTGGTTTATTTGGTTTCAGAACTTACCGCTGGCGTAACCGCCATCGATGGGCATGATCACACCCGTGACGTAAGCAGATTGATCGCTGAGCAGCCAGAGCACCGCGTTGGCCACTTCGTCCGCCGTGCCGAAGCGCTTCATCGACGTCACGTTGATTTTACGCTGAGTGTTTTCCGGTGCGGCTTTCAGGCGTGCCTCGCTGTTCATGCCGCCGAGGATCGGCCCCGGGGCGACCGCATTGACGCGAATGCAGCCGCCGTCTTCCAGCCGCGCATTCTCGATCGACGCCACCTGGGTCATGCCGTTGATCGCCTGCTTGCTGGCGACATAGGCGACCTGGCCGCCAATCGGTACCACGCCGGCGCAGGACGAGGTATTGACGATGGCCCCGGTGCCGCGGGTGAGCATCAGTTGCAGTTCATGGCGCATGCAGTGGTAGGTGCCGTTGACGTTGATGTTCATCACCTTCATCCAGTCCTCCGGGCACGATTGCGCGAGCGCTCCGTATTTGGCGGTCACGCCGGCATTGTTGAACGCGCAATCGAGGCGGCCGTAGGCCGAACGAATGGTCGCGAACGCCTGCTCGACCTGCGCCGGATCACCGACATCGCAGGCGATAAAGCGGCAGTGTTCACCCAGCCGATCGGCCAGCGCCGCGCCTTTTTCCTCGTCCCGGCCGAACACGATCACATCGGCGCCGGCCTTGATCAGGCGTTCGCTGACGGTTTCGCCAATGCCGCTGGTGCCGCCGGTGACCAGGCAGACTTTTCCTAGAAAATCGTACATATGTCGCATCTCCTTATGCCAACGCGGGGCGTAAATATTTCGGGTTTACGCAGCAATACACCCGATCCAGTCGCGGATTGCTTTTGTCACTGAAGCACTGGCTGTCCCATCGACATTTGTGGATGTCGGCGGAGCGGCCCTGCAGGGTTTTATTGATCAGGTCGTTGTCGGCAAACAGCGCCCGCGACATCCCCACCCAATCGCATACGCCGTCGGCGAGCAACTGCTCGGCCTTGTCCAGACCGTCGATGAAACCGGCGTAACCCACCGGCACTGTCGACACCGACTTGATCGCCCGCACTCCGGCTTGCAGGTAGTGGTCCATGGTCTCGGAATGCACGATCAACTGGCCGAAGGTCGCGCCCATGCACATCGAACATTCCAGCGCGGCAACGCCGGCCTGACAGAGCGCCTGCACGGTTTCCTTGAGGTCCGGATATTGCAGCCCTTCAGCGCCCAGACGGTCGTCGATGCCCAGACGAATAGTGACGATCAGTTGGCCCTGGGTGCGCTCGCGGATGGCCTTGACCACGTCGAGCAACAGTCGCGCACGGTTCTCTTCGCTGCCGCCATATCGGTCAGTGCGCTTGTTGGTGTGCGGCGAGAGAAAACTGCTCAGCAGGTAGCCGTTGGACGCCTGCAATTGCACCAGACGCGCGCCGTTGGTCCAGGCCAGCCAGGCGGAATGGGCGAACTGCTCGATCACCAGGGCGATGTCGCTTTCGTCCATGATCCGCACGCGATAATCCGGATCAAGTTTCGACACGCGCGGGCAGGGCACGCCGCTCGGGGTCAGCACGGCAACGCCGGTGTGGGTGGTGGTGCCCTGACCGCCGTAATGCTGCAGTTGCACACCCACCGGCGTGTTGACCTGCTCGGCCATGGCGAACATCGCCCTGAGCGATTCGCCCTGCTGCTGTTCGAACAGGCCGAGCCCGGTGCTCTGTAAACGCGATTGCGGCGAGACCGTGGCGTTGCACAGAAACGCCATGGAGCAACCGCCCTCCATGATGCCCTGATAGAACTCGATCATGGCGGGCGTCACACACCCGCTGTGATCGGCCAGGTCCACGCCCATCGACGCGAAGAACAGCCGATTGCGCAACTCCAACCCGCCGGCCAGCCGCAGGGGCTCCAGCACGTGGGGATAGCGCGGCATCATGCTTCCTTCCTTTGTTCGGGCATCGCCGAAGCTTGGTCGAAGGTCATCCACAACGGTTGGCCGAGGACGGGCGCCGGAACCGGGGCGGTTTCTTCGTGGGAGAAGTAAGCGAACTGTTTGAGCACTTCGCGCCACTTGAAACGCAACGGCGAATCCAGCTCTGCCAGGTGCAGTTTGAGCGTGCCGGCCTTTGTCGCGTCGCTGGCGTGCAGCGATTGCAACGGCAGGCTGATCATCCCTTCGTTTTCCAGGTACAGGTAGACGTGTCCGCGCTCGGAGGCCTCAAGCGGACTGTCGCATTGCACTTGCAGGCCGGCCATCGACAGCAGCTCCAGACGGGCGGAGAGGTGACGACCTGAATCCAGGCGCACCAGCACTTCATGGCGGATGCCCTTGAGCGGACGGAACCAGCAGGCGGGGTCGATGTTGATATTGCGCATGCGCTTGAACACCGGCATCTTGATCACTTCACCGTGCAGGCGAATGTCGGCCACCAGCTCGCCCCGCTGGAAGAATCGCGCACGCTTGTCGACCTTGCGCGCCCGCGGCTGGGCCATGCCTTCGTAGTCGCCAACCAGCACATCCACCTGAAACGAAGACTCGGTGTAACGGGGAAAACTCGACAGCAGATCAACGATGGAAATCGACACCTCACCGCGGGCATAACCGCTGTGCTCGTAGAACTGCGCGTACATCGCCTGGCGTGCCGCTTCGATCAGCATCAGGCCGGGCACGTGCTCGTGGTGCTTGCGGTAGAAAAAGTAATTGGCGGTGTCGTTGAACAGGGTGAAATAGAGCAGACCCTGCTGCGGGCAGCCGTCCAGGTTTTTCAGGACATCATGTACCTGCCGGCGCTGATCGAGGCTCAGGCCGTTGCCGCAACCGGGCAGTCGAGCCAGTTTGGCCTCGGTGCTTTCCAGCACCCAGATGCCGCTGAGGATCAGGTGGTCGGTGGCCTTTTCGTAATTCGTCAGCAGTTCCGGCAGACAGTCCGACAGGCCTGCCTGTTCGAGCTCTTCCAGGTCAATGATGGTTGGCAGCGAGCGCAGCACCAGACGCTCGCTGTCGAGCCGATAGGCCTGATTGACGATCTCCAGATCCATTGGATCAAGGTTCGCCCGTTGCACGATGGCGGCCGGCAGCCAGGCCGGCAGCAAGTGGTGAGCGTCGTAAATCAGCACATCGTCATCGTGGCCCTTGTGGACGATGTCTTTGGCAACTTTCCTGTGCATGTCGATCATGATCATCCCTCTGTGTTGAACGTTGGTTGTAAGGCAGTTGCTATCCATGGCGTGAAATCGACCCACACCGAAAGGTGCTGCTCGACGCGTGTCAGCAGCTTCAGTTGATGTGTTTTCTTGTTTTCTTGTTTTCTTGTTTTCTTGTTTTCTTGTTTTCTTGTTATCGAGTGTCGGGCAGGGTTACTGCACCGTGATGTAGCAGGCGCCCAGGGTTCGGTTGTCCAGAACCTGCAGCGGCGCCAGCCATTTGTAGTCGATGCCGCCACGTCTGAGCAGGCGTCCGATGGCAACCGGGGACACTGACACCAGATGTGAAACGCCGCAGGTTCGGGCGTACTCCAGTGTGGCCATGAACAGGCCAACGGTGTTTTCGTCGGACATCATCTGTTCGTTTTTGCCGCCCTCGGCATCGAGGTCAAGTGAGGTGAAACGCGACAGCTCCCAGATGTCATCGCCGCACGGGGCAGGCTTGTCGCCGAGCAACGAAGTGAATACTTCACTCAGCAGATACGGCTGGGTGGTGGGCAGCAGGCGGGCGCATCCCTTGATGTTGCCGTCGTGCTCTTCGGCGACAATGTAGTGAGTGCCGCTGTGATCAAATTGGTCGAACTCGAAATCGTCCGGCGTGGATAATTGCCAGCCGAGGCGTTCGACGAACACCTGATAGCGATATTGAGCCAAGCGTTGACGCTTTAGTGTCGTCAACTCGTCATAACGTCCTGACAAGTAATCCATCACAGATTCCGTTTAGTGATTGGTTGGGTGGCGATTAAAGTGCACACTGCGCTCGCATACTACCTGTCACCCTTGACAGCTAGCGGAAACATTTGGAAATATGCTAGGCATGTTGGCAAGAGGCCGACAGCATTAACTGTGGGAAAGGAATCTCTATGTCATATTGGCAGGCTGAACTGTTGGAAAACGCCATGTCTGCAACGGATGTCGAGTTGTTGTTCGACAGTATCAAGACCGTCGCCAGGCAGTTGGAGTTTGATTATGTGGCTTACGGGTCACGCCGGCTTTTCCCCATCACCAAACCTTGTCTTTTTCTCGCCAATAATTATTCGCCCGCCTGGCAAGCTGCCTATTCCGCCAATCGTTACCTGGACATCGATCCTTACGTCCAGCGCGCAATGCGCAGCGTGAAACCGGTGCTGTGGGACGCTGAACTCAAGGCTCAGATGCCCGAATTCTGGCAGGATGCGCAGGCTCACGGGCTCTCGGAGGGCTGGGGGCAGACGCTGCTCAACAGCGAAACTCAAGGGCTGGTGACCTTTGCCCGGGGCAGCGGGACGATCACCGCGCAGGAACTCGAAACCAAACAGGCACAGTTGTCCTGGCTGGCCCAGATTACTCACCTGGGGCTGACGCGCCTGCAGATGCGCGGCGCCGATTCGGTGCTCCCGGTGCCGATAGAACTGTCGCAGAGAGAAAAGGAAATCCTGCAATGGACCGCTGACGGAAAGTCATCGGACGATGTTTCGGTGATCCTCGGTATCAGCAAAAGGACAGTAAACTTCCATATTAATCATTGCCTGAAAAAACTCGGTTGCCAAAACAAGATTGCCGCTGCAGTTAAAGCTTCGCTGATGGGCCTGCTGTGGAAATAATTACCCTGATAATTTATTGGATAACTAACTGGTGAATAACCGGAGTGTTTGTGCGCGAGTTCACAGATTTTCCCGATTAATAATATTTCATTTATAAGCTAATGCCTTTTCAAGCGTAACGAATTCATCAAGAAACTTCAGTTATACCGTCACAAACATTCCTGTCGACGGTGCCTGTTCAACGGTGCGACCAAACGCCACGGCGCAGGTTTCATGCCGGCTCGCCATGATGCGTGGCCTCGTTTCTGCATGGCGCATAGCGCATACGGAAAACCGTCACGTCCAACCGGCATCATCCGCTCGCATCGGGCTAAGGAACATCATCGTGAAAATCAACTGGGCCGAGAAACTGCGGCAAAACGTACATCAACTGGCCGAGTCCCTGGGCAACCTGTTCGTCGAGACCTTCCACTACCTGGCGCTGTTCGCCATTGGTGCGGTGACCGCATGGGCGGCGGTGATGGAATTTCTCGGCATGCTCGAAGAAGGCCACATCAAGATCGATGACATTCTGTTGCTGTTCATCTATCTGGAACTGGGGGCGATGGTCGGGATTTACTTCAAGACCAACCACATGCCGGTGCGCTTCCTGATCTACGTGGCGATCACTGCGCTGACCCGCCTGCTGATCTCCAACGTCTCGCACCACAACCCGCCGGACATGGGCATCATCTACCTGTGCGGCGGCATTCTGCTGCTGGCGTTCTCGATCCTGGTGGTGCGTTACGCCTCGTCGCAATTTCCGTCGGTGAAGATCGAAAAACCGCAACGCAAGCTCGGCGCCGGCTCCGGTGAACACCCCGAGATCGAGAAGGGCGAGCTTTAAAGCCCCATCGACGGCCGAGGCTGGCCGTTGCTCTGCTGCGGTGGCGGAGGCAGCCCGTCGCCGCTGGTCATCGCTTCAAGGATCGCCATGGCGCTGTGGCCCTGTTCGATGGCGATGCCGAACTGAATGCTTTGCACCAGCCGCTTGAGCCGTACCGGATCGTTGCGCTGTTCGGCGCTGATCATCCGTTTGGCGACGATTCGGCCGCTGTTCGACAGGGTCAGCATGATGCTGCCGTCCAGCCCCTGAATGCTCAGGTTGATCTGATAGTCCGGCGCGAAGGCATCGGTAATGATCTGAAAAGGGTTGTCCATGATGCGTCACCGCCTGATTGAACGTGCAGTTGTTGACCGGCCGTGATCGGGTTGGTTCGCAATACCTGATCATCGGCGATTCCGTGGCCTGTGTTGTTGCTTTAGGTGGGAGCTGCCGCAGGCTGCGATCTTTTGCTCTGCAGCGTCTTGATGTGCGTCATGCAGATCAATAGATCGCAGCCTCGTTGCACTCGACAGCTCCTGCACAGGTCATAGCAAGGGCTGTGCCGGGAAAATTGTTGGACAATGGATACGGCATAAAAAAGGCGAGCCCATGGCTCGCCTTTGTCATTTGTGGCCCGTTTCAGGGCAGAACCGAGTAGATGATCGCCGACAGTGCAATCAGGCCGATCAGCACCACGAACACGTTGGACGCCTGTCCCGAGTACTGGCGCAAGGCTGGCACACGGCGGATGGCGTACATCGGCATCAGGAACAGCAGGCAGGCAATCACTGGCCCGCCGAGGGTTTCGATCATGCCGAGGATGCTCGGGTTGAACGTCGCCACGGCCCAGCAGCTGAGGATCATGAACAGCGCGGTCGCACGGTTCAGCCAGCTCGCCGACATCACCTTGCCACGACCGCGCAGGCTCTTGACGATCATGCCCTGAAAGCCTTCGCTGGCGCCGATGTAGTGGCCGAGGAAGGATTTGGTGATCGCCACCAGCGCGATCAGCGGCGCGGCGTAAGCGATGACCGGGGTCTGGAAGTGGTTGGCGAGGTACGACAGGATCGAAATGTTCTGCGCTTTCGCGGCCGCCAGATCCGCCGGCGACAGCGCCAGCACGCAGCTGAAGCAGAAGAACATCACCGTCACCACCATCATCCCGTGGGCCATGGCGAGGATGCCGCTGCTCTTGCGTTCGGCCTCGGCGCCGTAGCGCTGCTTCTGGTCAACCGCGAAGGCGGAGATGATCGGCGAGTGGTTGAACGAGAACACCATCACCGGGATCGCCAGCCACAGGGTCTTGAGGAACGTCGACAGCGGCATCGCTTCCTTGGCGCTGGCGAAGAACGCGCCGTTCCAGTTGGGGATAAGGCTCAGGCCGAGCAACAGCAGCGCGGCGACGAACGGATAGACCAGCACGCTCATGGCTTTGACGATCACGTTCTGCCCGCAGCGCACGATCGCCATCAGGCCGAGGATCAGCACCAGCGACAGGATTGCCCGAGGTGGCGGCGCGATGTGCAATTGATGTTCGAGAAAACTGCTCAGGGTGTTGGTCAGTGCAACGCTGTACACCAGCAGGATCGGGAAGATCGCGAAGAAGTACAGCAGGGTGATCAGCTTGCCGGCACCGATGCCGAAGTGTTCTTCAACGACTTCGGTGATGTCGCCAGAACGCCCGGACAAGACGAAGCGGGTCAGGCCCCGGTGGGCGAAAAAGGTCATCGGGAACGCCAGCAACGCCAGAATCAGCAACGGCCAGAAACCGCCGACACCGGCGTTGATCGGCAGAAACAAAGTGCCGGCACCGATGGCGGTGCCATACAGACCGAGCATCCAGGTGGTGTCGGATTTGCTCCAGCCCTTGTGGGCTATTTCGGTGTTGCGTGTGCGATCTACAGCGGGATTTTCGGCAGCAGGTGTACGTACATCGGTCATCGTTTTTGCCTCGTTATTATTTTTGCTCGGGCTCACGGTTGGGGGGGCGCCAGTTTGGGCCCCCCCCGCGGGGCACGCCCGTGTCGAATAAACAAAACAC
>NZ_JASCPO010000185.1:0-11872 GCF_029960145.1 Pseudomonas sp. PS01299
GGAGCGGGCTTGCTCGCGAAAACGGTGTTTCAGTCGACATTTACAGTGACTGACACACCGTTTTCGCGAACAAGCCCGCTCCCACATTGGGTTTTGCGTTTGCCTGAGGGTCAGGCTTGTTTCTTGCGGATCCAGTACAGATAAGTACCGGCCTCTTCGTGTTGCCCCACCAGTTCGTGGTCGAGAAACACGCAGAACTTGGGAATGTCGCGACGGGTCGAGGGATCGGTGGCGATCACCTTCAGTAGACCGCCAGGCACCAGGTCGCGGATGTGCTGATGCAGCATCATCACCGGCTCCGGGCAATTGAGACCGGTGGCGTCGAGGGTGCCGTCGACCGGGGTATCGATCATTTCACTCATGATTCACTCCTGAAACTGGCCGGCATTGTCGCGCATTGCCGGGTGCTCAGTCATCTGTAGCGAGGGGATTTATCCCCGATGGCTTGCGGGGCGGCCGCAAAGACTGGGGATGCGCTACATCCCATCGGGGATAAATCCCCTCACCACAGAGATCATTCCCACAGGGTTTAGTGGTGACTTAGCGGGATTTGGCTTTCTTGATGTCATGCCGACGCAAATGGCAGGTCACTTCCTCGCGGTCGTGATACAGCTGCTTGCAGCCAATATCGACCTTGATCCCACGCGCCTTGAAGCCATCGGCGATGCGTTCGAGCAAGCGCTTCACTTCGGCATAGCGCTGCTTCATCGGCAACTTGAGATTGACTACCGCTTCGCGGCAATGGCCCTCGCCGATCCACTCTTCAAGCATCGCCGCGTTACGCGCCGGCTTCTCGACGATGTCGCAGACCATCCAGTCCACCGGCTGCTTGGGCTTGAAGGTGAAGCCGTCGGCCATCAAGTGCTGCACCAGCCCGGTGTCCATCAGACTTTCAGCCATCGGGCCGTTGTCGATGGCGGTCACCAGCATGCCGCGGTTAACCAATTGCCAGGTCCAGCCGCCCGGTGCTGCGCCGAGATCGACGCCGGTCATGTCGCTGTGCAGGCGCTCGTCCCACTGATCACGCGGGATGAAGTGGTGCCAGGCCTCCTCCAGCTTCAAGGTCGAACGGCTTGGCGCCTCGCGCGGAAACTTCAGGCGCGGAATGCCCATCGGCCACATCGCCGAGTTGCCGGCGTCGGCCATGCCGAGAAACACTTCGCGACCACTCTTGAAGGTCAGCAGCAGGCGCGGTTTGTTCGCGTCGTCCACCAGTTTGCCGGCGCCGGTCAGTGCCTTGCGCAGCGGGCCTTCGAATTTCTTGCAGAAGTTCGACAGCTCTTTACCGTCGTTGGTGTCGACCACTTCCAGCCACAGGCTGCCGCAGACCGGGAAGTCCGCCATGTGCTCGAGGATCACGCTGATACGGTCGGTTTCCGGCAGATTGATGAAAACGCCACGCGCCCATTGCCGCGGGAAAATCAGCTCGGCAAAGCGTTGGCCGCGCATCAGGCGCTCGGCGCCGTCTGCTTCGGTGCAGACAAACTCGGCGTACGCGGTGGCCGGTTTGGCCTTGGCGTAGCCAGCTACGTCGAGTTTGGCGGCGAGGTCGGAAATCTCCGAACAGACTTCGCCTTCGAAGCCTGGCCGGCAATGCATGAATAGGGTGTTCATTCTTACTCCTGGGCAGAGGGCGGACATTCGGCCCCTGCACGCTGCTCAAGCCTTGCGGTGAAGCAAAGCCTGTCACGAAAACCGGCGCATGATAGCCGATGTCGGAACCTTGGACTTGCCCATAGAGTCCAGTTATTAGCCAGCTACTGAAAACAGGGCTACGTTGATAGCTCTGCCCGTCCCCTCCGTCCGTAGCCGTGCGGACTCAAAGGAGTGATCGTAATGCCGTCCCTCGATAGTCTGAAGACCCTTAAAACTCTACAAATCGACGATAAGACCTACCACTATTTCAGCCTGCCCGATGCCGCCAAGAGCCTTGGCAATATCGACCAGCTACCGATGTCGCTGAAAGTCCTGCTGGAAAACCTGCTGCGCTGGGAAGATGAAAAAACTGTCACCGGCGCCGACCTCAAGGCCATCGCTGCCTGGCTCAAGGAGCGCCGCTCCGACCGGGAAATCCAGTACCGCCCGGCCCGGGTATTGATGCAAGACTTTACCGGTGTACCTGCGGTGGTGGATCTCGCCGCGATGCGCGCCGCCATGGCCAAGGCCGGCGGTGATCCGCAGCGAATCAACCCGCTGTCGCCAGTGGATCTGGTGATCGACCACTCGGTGATGGTCGACAAATTCGCCACCCCGAGCGCCTTCGAACAGAACGTCGACATCGAGATGCAGCGTAACGGCGAGCGCTACGCGTTCCTGCGCTGGGGTCAGAGCGCCTTCGACAACTTCAGCGTAGTGCCGCCGGGCACCGGGATCTGCCACCAGGTCAACCTCGAATACCTCGGGCGCACGGTATGGACCAAGGATGAGGACGGCCGCACCTACGCCTTCCCCGACACCCTGGTCGGCACCGACTCCCATACCACCATGATCAACGGCCTTGGCGTACTCGGCTGGGGCGTTGGCGGGATCGAGGCAGAAGCGGCGATGCTCGGCCAACCGGTGTCGATGCTGATTCCGGAAGTGATCGGTTTCAAACTCACCGGCAAACTCAAGGAAGGCATCACCGCCACCGACCTGGTGCTGACCGTCACGCAGATGCTGCGCAAAAAAGGGGTGGTCGGCAAATTCGTCGAATTCTACGGCGACGGTCTCGCCGACCTGCCACTGGCCGACCGCGCGACCATCGCCAACATGGCCCCGGAATATGGCGCCACCTGCGGCTTCTTCCCGGTCGATGACGTCACTCTGGAATACCTGCGCCTGTCCGGTCGCCCGACCGAAGTGGTGAAACTGGTCGAGGCCTACACCAAGGCTCAGGGCCTGTGGCGCCTGCCCGGTCAGGAACCGGTGTTTACCGACAGCCTGGCGCTGGACATGGGCAGCGTCGAAGCCAGCCTGGCCGGGCCAAAGCGTCCGCAGGATCGGGTCTCGCTGCCGAACGTCGCGCAGGCCTTCAGTGACTTCATGGACCTGCAATTCAAGCCCACCAGCAAAGAAGAAGGCCGTCTGGAAAGCGAGGGCGGCGGTGGCGTGGCCGTGGGTAACGCCGATCTGGTCGGCGAAACCGAGTACGAATACGAAGGCCACACCTATCGCCTGAAAAACGGCGCGGTGGTGATTGCCGCGATCACCTCCTGCACCAACACCTCAAACCCGAGCGTGATGATGGCGGCCGGTCTGCTGGCGAAAAAAGCCGTGGAGAAAGGCCTGACCCGCAAGCCGTGGGTGAAGAGTTCGCTGGCACCCGGCTCGAAAGTGGTCACCGACTACTACAAGGCGGCGGGGCTGACGCAATACCTCGATCAACTGGGCTTTTCGCTGGTCGGTTATGGCTGCACCACGTGCATCGGCAACTCCGGGCCACTGCCGGAACCGATCGAGAAAGCCATTCAGAAAGCCGACCTCACCGTGGCGTCGGTGCTCTCCGGCAACCGCAACTTCGAAGGCCGGGTGCATCCGCTGGTCAAGACCAACTGGCTGGCCTCGCCACCGCTGGTCGTCGCCTACGCCTTGGCCGGCAGCGTGCGCACCGACATCAGCACTGAACCGCTGGGTAACGACCAGCAAGGCAATCCGGTGTACCTGCGCGACATCTGGCCGAGCAGCAAGGAAATCGCCGAGGCGGTGAATCAGGTGAACACCGCGATGTTCCACAAGGAATACGCCGAAGTGTTTGCCGGCGACGAGCAATGGCAAGCGATCCAGGTGCCGCAGGCCGCCACCTATGTGTGGCAGGACGACTCGACCTACATCCAGCATCCACCGTTCTTCGACGACATTTCCGGACCGTTGCCGGTGATCACCGACGTCAAGGGCGCGCGGGTTCTGGCGCTGTTGGGCGATTCGGTAACCACTGACCACATCTCCCCTGCCGGTAACATCAAAGCTGACAGTCCGGCCGGGCGCTATCTGCGCGAAAAAGGCGTGGAGCCGCGGGACTTCAACTCCTATGGCTCACGGCGTGGCAACCACGAAGTGATGATGCGCGGCACATTCGCCAACATCCGCATTCGTAACGAGATGCTCGGCGGCGAAGAAGGTGGCAACACAATCTACATCCCGAGCGGCGAGAAAATGCCGATTTATGATGCCGCCATGCTGTATCAGGCCTCGGGCACGCCGCTGGTGGTGATCGCCGGTCAGGAATACGGTACCGGCTCCAGCCGTGACTGGGCGGCCAAAGGCACCAACCTGCTGGGCGTCAAAGCGGTGATCGCTGAAAGCTTCGAGCGTATCCACCGTTCCAACCTGGTGGGCATGGGCGTGTTGCCGCTGCAGTTCAAGCTCGATCAGAACCGCAAGAGCCTGAACCTCACCGGCAAGGAAACCCTGGATATTCAGGGCCTGACCGGTGTCGAGCTGACGCCGCGCATGAACCTGACTCTGGTGATCACCCGTGAAGACGGGCGCCAGGAGAAAATCGAGGTGCTGTGCCGCATTGATACGTTGAATGAGGTGGAGTACTTCAAGTCCGGCGGGATTCTGCACTACGTGTTGCGGCAGCTGATCGCCTCTTGATTGCTTGATTCCTGTGGTGAGGGGATTCATCCCCGATGGACTGCGCAGCAGGCCCTTTTTTGAGGTCGCTTCGCTACCCATCGGGGATAAACCCCCTCGCTACAGGTGCTCGACACAAGCCTTCAGCGCTTTTGTACAGGCGAAAAAAAACCCGCCGAAGCGGGTTTTTCCCAAGACCATTATCGACTCCCTGTCGGCAGCGATCCTTGCTATGGTCGATCATCCGTGATCCTGAAACACTCCCTGTGTCTCAGTTGATGGGTGTAGATTACGCCGTGGATCCAATCGGCAATAGTCGCAAAAGCTACCACCGCGTGTAAGACATTCGCTATAAAAGCCCTTCCGAAAACCCTTAGCCCTCTCAGTCATCCAGCAGGCAAGCGGCGATTTGCGCGACCTGCAGCTGTTCGGCAGCCTGTTGCTGCGCATCGTCCTCCAGGAACCAGGCGGCCGACAACCCGGCAAATGCCAGCACCCATTGCAGCAAGCGTCGGCGATCAAGCCCGGACGCCTCGACGATCACCTCGACCTGCCGGCGCAATCGCTGTGAATCGCCAGCCGTCGGCAAGTCCGGGTTGCAGATCAGGTTGGCGTAGTCATAACCGCGCTCGCCGCGTACTCGTTTGGGATCAATAGCGAGCCAGCCGTGTGCAGCGAAATCGAGAACATTGTCGTGGTGCATGTCACCGTGCAGCACCACCACGTCCTGCGGATCTGCGAGCAAGGCTTCAGCCGCTTGCAGGCTCAGGGCATAGGTCCCGCCATGTTCGGCCGCGGCCACGCGCAGCGAGGCGAACCACGGTGCCAGCTCCACCAGCGGCGGTGGCGGCGTCGGGCGCGGCGCATGCAAGCGCGATAGTGTCGTGCACATGATCTGCGTGGCTTCGTCGTCTTCACCGTTGAGCGCCATGTGCATCAACGAACGCCGGCCCATAGCCCGTTCCAGCAACAAACCTTCCTCGTGATGGGCCAGCACCCGCGCTGCGCCCTCACCGTCCCACCAAGTCATCAGTCGATTGCCGAATTGCTCGTCGGTATCCAGCGCAACCTTGAGCATGGCCGGCGTGTCGCCAAAACGCACCGGCAACAGACGGCTGCCGGGGGTGATGACCGGCTCACCGTCCGGTACCAGCGCCCAGCGTTGCAACCAGGGTTCGAAGATTGCGCAGTCAGTCACCATCACGCTCGCGGGTCTTGGCGCTTTCGGCGAGAAACTGTTCAAGTCGACTCAGCTGTTCCTCCCAGCCACGGCTGTCCATGTAATACGCCTCCTTCTGCCGCACGTCGGGAATGTGCGCGAAGCCGGACTCAGATACTTTGAGCAAAGTGCCGCCCTCGTAATCCTGCAGCTCGAACTTGACCAGCGTCGTCGGCTCCTGTGAATAGTCGATCTTTGGATTGACTGCGTAAGGGTGCCAGCGAAACGAAAACAACTGCTGTGGCTCGACCCGCTCGACGAGCACGTTCCACAACACGTGTTCATAACCAGGATACGTGACCTGCCCTTGCGTCCATTCCCCGGCAATGAACCTCCTGCCCTCCAGCGCCACACCAAACCACTGGCCAAAAGCCTCGGCATCGACCAATGCGCGCCAGACATAAGAACGCGGCGCCTTCAGCGTGATTTTGCGTTCGAAACTATTGGGTACCGGTTTCATAAGTCACCTCCTGTTTTGAACAGTAGGCTTGTATGACCACATGTCCAACCTGAAGTTGTATTAAAGGGCTGCACCTGTTCAGTCCAAAGGAAACATTCGGCGGCATTTCCGATCGTTGAATGAGTGAATGACTGACGCAACCCTCTCGCTGAACCTGTTACCTTTTCCAGCGAAATGGAAACAAACAAGGACGAAGCATGCAGCCATCTCTATCCGAACGTTATCGCGGCGCTCTGCTCGGTCTCGCTTGCGGCGACGCCGTCGGCACCACGGTGGAGTTCAAGCCACGAGGCTCATTCCAGCCGCTGACGGACATGGTCGGCGGTGGCCCCTTTCACTTGAAGCCCGGACAATGGACGGATGACACCTCGATGGCGCTTTGCCTGGCGGAGAGTCTTCTGAGCAAAAACACATTCGATGCGGCGGACCAGATGGGACGCTATCTGAACTGGTGGCGGTGGGGATATCTGAGCTCGACGGGGGATTGTTTCGATATTGGCATGACCGTCAGTCAGGCACTGTCGCAGTATCAGCAAACCGGTCAGGCCTTTGCCGGGTCAACCGACCCGTTTACCGCCGGCAACGGCTCGCTCATGCGTTTGGCGCCGGTGGTGCTGTTTTTCTTCCCTGACGTCCAGCAGATCCGCAACTTCGCCAGCGACAGTTCGCGGACAACCCACGCGGCCCCTGAAGCCATCGAATGCTGTCAATTGTTTGCCGAACTGATCGCCAACGCGCTGTTCGGTACCTGCAAAAGCGAACTGTGCAGGCTGCCGCGCTCAGCTTTCACTGAGCCTAAAGTTGCCGCGATTGCTCGAGGAGATTATCTGGCCAAATCAGTCAATGATATCCGTGGCAGCGGCTACAGCGTTGAGTCGTTGGAAGCCGCGCTGTGGTGTTTTCATCACACCGACAGTTTTACAGCGGCGATTCTGCAAGCCGCCAACCTCGGCGATGACGCTGACACCACTGCCGCGATCGTCGGTCAATTGGCCGGGGCCTATTATGGCGTTCGGGCGATTCCTGCTCACTGGCTGGAAATACTTCATGACGGCGAGGAGATTGCAGCCACAGCGGATCGCCTGCTCGAAGCCTCCCGACTGCGCGTTCCTGAATAGAAGCACCATAGCCGCTAAACTGCTCTGCACTTTCATCCGACACAGTGAGATTAACCATGCTCCCACGCCTGCTCCTGGCCCTGACACCCGTCCTGTTCACGCCTCTCGCCCACGCCGCCGTCGACTGCGCCAACGCCAGCAATCAGGCCACCATGAACCAGTGCGCCGGGCAGGAATTCAAGGCAGCGGACAAGGAGCTGAACGCGGTGTATCAGCAGATCACTAATCGTTTGAAGGACAACGCCGACAGCAAAAAGCTTCTGGTGAGCGCGCAGCGGGCGTGGATCGGCTTTCGTGATGCCGAATGCAAGTTTTCCGCGTCCGGTGTGGACGGCGGGAGTGTTTATCCATTGATTTACAGCAATTGCCTGACCGAGGTGACAAAGGTGAGGGTCGGGGCGCTGAAGCAGTATTTGAAGTGTCAGGAAGGTGACATGAGTTGCCCGGTGCCAGGGGCCTGATGTTGCAGGGGTTTCAGTCTCGCCGACAGGGTTGTTGATTCCACACTTGGGGCACCTGTCGGCGCGTTGGCCAGCCTATCGACTACCCGCACTATTGCGAGCGACCATGCGGAGCCGGATCAGAAGAAGATGCTCAAGCAACAAAATCAAAATTAATTATTGTTATTAGATAATTTATCATCGAGAATTCGCTACCAAATTGTAGCAACCAGGAATTTTCATGAGTACTCACATCAACGGATTGGCGCTGCAGCGCATGCATTGGATCGGGCTGCTGGCAGCAATTCTCGTCTGGGTTCTGGGGGTAACGGAGGTCGGCGGCAACGCAACGATCTGGTTCTTCAAAAAGGATGAAATGCTGGCGGGCCTGCTCTATGCCTTTGCTGAGGGCTCGCCGCAATTGCTTGACCCGTTTGTCGAAGGTGCCTTGCTTGATCCCGACACCTGGCTGTCATCAACGGTCACGGCACTGATCGTTTTTCTGGATTTCCTGCCCGTGGTCCTGTCGGCTTACGCGTTATGGCTGACCGGTTTGTTCTTTCTGCGCTTGTCGCGCGGCGAAACCTGGACCGACCGCAACATCAGGGTCCTCTGGCGAGTGGGCGTACTCTGCATCGTTTCTCCGGCGACCTATCCGTTAATAGAGACCTTGCAAGGTCTGGCGTTGTCGATAGATCTGCCGCCGGGGGATCGGATTTTCCAGTTCTCGATCGGCATGTCTTCCGCTTCTGCCTACGAAATAATCAAAGGCGTATTACTCTGTATTTTTTCAATTATCATGCGTGACGCAAAAGTACTCAGCGATGAGCAAAGCCAATACATATAGAACAATATAATGACCATTATTGTCCGCCTTGACGTAGTCATGGCCACGCAAAAAATTCGTTCAAAAGAGTTAGCCGCCCTGCTCGGGATCACCGAGGCGAATCTGTCATTGCTCAAAAACGGCAAAGTCAAAGGCGTGAAGATGGCAACTCTGGACAAGCTCTGCGCTGCGCTCGATTGCCAGCCTGGCGATCTGCTGGAATACCAGAAAGACTAAGCCCGCTGGCGGCGGTTTATTTATCGCCCCCTCATCCGTTTAACTTTTATTCAATCCTTAGTTGCAAGGCGTCTTTGTCATGTCCCGTTATTTGTTCTGCGTCCTATTAATGCTGACCGCGTTGCTTGGCGGCTGCGCCACGCAAATAGACGTAGCACTCAACGCAATACCTGATCCGGACTATCCGTTCGATCGAAAGGCAACCGTGATGGTGACCTCGACCAACAGCGCCGATGAGAACGCACTGAATGCCCGCTACTATCTTCGCGACATGGTCAACGCACTGAAAGACAGAGGCTTTCAGGAGGTTTATACCGACGCCAGCCTGCCCAGGAATCACGCGCCGATCAAAATGACCGTCACTCTCGATATCGGCAGCCAGCAAGTGTCTTATCGCTATACCGCCACCGACTATGGGCAAGTTCCAACCAGCACTACGACCGTATGCAAGAACGCCAAGAAGAAAGATGACCGACTGACCTGTACCAGTAAGCCCAATACGACCTATGGCCCGGTGGGAACGTCAGAGCGTATCGGCTACACCACCCTCAGTACCTTCACTGTCACCGCCCGGGATGAGGCGAGTAAGCGCACGGTGTATCTGCTGCGGGCGTCGTCTTATAACGAGGACTGTCAGGCCGCCAAGGTCGAAGCATTTCTGGTCGAGCAGGGCCTGCAGAATTTGAACTTCCAGGATCGCATGCAACGCAACTACAGCGTCACGATGCCCGAGGGTTACAGCTGCAAGTAGTCAGTTGCCCAAACGTGAGAGCTTCACAGCTCAGCCAGCGTGAGGCGGTGCTGTGAAGCTGACTCGGGTTAGACGTGGGGATCACCCGGCGGCTTGGCCGGCGCCGCGTATTGCGGCTTGAGGTGGCCGTCCTGGTCCAGCAACCAGGCGTCCATGATCTGCCGCACCACAGGACCGGCCACTCGACCACCGGCCTCACCGTTTTCGATCATCACCGAGATGGCGATCTTCGGGTGCTCCGCCGGAGCGAAACCAACGAACAAGGCGTTGTCGCGATGACGTTCGAGGGTTTTCTCCCGGTTGTAGCGCTCGCCTTGCTTGATCGCTACCACTTGCGCGGTACCACTCTTACCGGCAATGCGATACTGCGCACCTGCCGCTGCGGCGCGCGCGATACCCCGGGCATCGTGCATCACCATCTGCATCCCGTGGTTGACCTGATCCCAGTCACGCGGGTTTTTAAGCAGGATATTCGGCATCGGATGCTCGTCGACCGGCGCCACACCATCGACCGTCTTCGCCAAGTGCGGACGATTCCATACGCCCTTGTTGGCAATCAGTGCGGTAGCCTGAGCCAGTTGTAGCGGCGTAACCTGCATGTAACCCTGGCCGATACCCAGGATCACCGTTTCCCCCGGGAACCAGGCCTGACGGCGCGTGGCACGCTTCCAGGCCTGAGACGGCATCAAACCGGGTGACTCTTCGAACATGTCCAGCGAGACCTTTTCGCCAAGGCCGAACATCGCCATGTAGTCGTGCAGGCGATCGATGCCGAGCTTGTGTGCCAGATCGTAGAAGTAGGTGTCGTTGGAGCGCATGATTGCCGCGTCCATGTCCACCCAGCCATCGCCACTGTGGTTCCAGTTGCGGTACTTGTGATCGAAATCCGGGAGTTGGTAGTAGCCTGGGTCAAAGACGCGGGTCTGCGGCGTCACGACACCGGCATCGAGGCCGGCGATTGCCACTTCCGGCTTGATGGTCGAGCCCGGCGCATAGAGGCCGCGCAACACACGGTTGAACAGCGGGCGGTCGATGGAATCGCGTAGCGCCGAGTATTCCTTGGAGCTGATGCCAGTGACGAACAGGTTCGGGTCGAAACTCGGATTGCTGACCATGGCCAGCACTTCACCGGTGGACGGGTCGAGAGCCACCACCGAGCCACGACGGTCGCCCAGTGCGGCTTCCGCAGCCTCCTGCAGTTTGACGTCGAGACTTAGAACGATGTTTTTGCCAGGGACCGGATCGGTGTGCTTGAGCACCCGTAGCACCCGGCCTTGGGCGTTGGTCTCAACCTCTTCATATCCGACGTGGCCATGCAGCTGCGCTTCATAGAAACGTTCAATGCCGGTTTTACCGATGGATTGTGTGCCGCGGTACTCTACCGAATCGAGGGTCTTGGATTCTTTTTCGTTGATCCGGCCAACGTAGCCAATCGAATGCGCGAAGTGCGCCCCCAACGGGTAATGCCGAACGAACTGCGGCTCGACATCAAGGCCCGGCAGACGGAACTCGTTAACCGCCAACACGGCGATTTGTTCCTCCGTCAGCTCGTAGAACAGTGTCACCGGGGTGAATGGGTGACGGGACTGCTTCATGGCCTTATCGAAAATCGTACGATCTTCGGCGGGTAAATGCAGCAGATTAATTACCTCGTCCAGCTCCTGATTAACATCAGTGGCGCGTTCGCGGGTAATGATCAGGTTGTAACTGGGACGGTTATCAGCGAGCAGCACACCATTACGATCGTAGATCAGGCCTCTTGTCGGCGGAATCGGCAAGACGTGCACGCGGTTGTTTTCAGAGATGGTCGAGTGGTAGTCGTATTCAACCACTTGCAGGATGTACAGGCGTACCACCAGCGCGCAACTGATGGCAAAGACGAACAGAGCGCAGGCGATCAACCGCTTGTTGACCAGACGCGTCTCTTTTTCGTGATCCTTGATCGGGATGGGTTCAGGCATTTCTACAGCAACTCTTTGACATAAATTGAGTGCCGATCCGTGGGCATGACATCAGTCCGTTAAAAAACGAGCTGCACCATACCAAAAACCGAGTGGTCACTTCAGAAGGATTTTCCCTAATGGCAGTCCCGGCGACGGTTGGAACTCTCGTGCCGTCTGACTCTGACAAGAGAAGCACTTTCCTGCGGGCAAAACAAAACCCCAACTGCTTTCGCAATTGGGGTTTCGGAATTTAATCTTGACGATGACCTACTCTCACATGGGGAAACCCCACACTACCATCGGCGATGCATCGTTTCACTT
>NZ_JASCPO010000186.1:0-11820 GCF_029960145.1 Pseudomonas sp. PS01299
GCTCGCGATGGCGGTGTGTCATTCAGCAAAAGTGTTGCCTGATACACAGCCATCGCGAGCAGGCTCACTCCTACAAGGGATTTGTGGTGTTCTTGAAATGTGTGTGGGAATCTTGTCAGCCCTCGCACACTCAAGGATTGAATGTGAACGCCCGCCTCATCATCACCGCCCGGCTGATCTCCGATTTCGGCGCTTTCCTCAACATGGTCGCGCTGGCGACTTATGTTTACCTGCTGAGCAACAGCGCGATGAGCGTCGGGGTGTTCCTCGCCAGCCGCGTCGGCGGGGGGATTTTTGCCAGTCTGATCGGTACGCGCTTCTATCGGCGCTGGAGTGGCCGGGTGCCGCTGATTGCCTTCGATCTGCTGCGCGCGGCGTTGCTTGGCCTGCTGTTGATCCTGCCGCTGAGCCAGCAGGCGTTGCTGTTGCCGGTGATCGCTTTCGGCCTGGGTTTTGGCAATTCGATGTTCGCCATCGGCCTCAACAGCCAGTTGCCGAGGCTGATCGACCCGGCGCAGCTACTGAAAACCAATGCCTGGATCACCTCGGCATCATCCGCAGCGATGGTCGGCGGCAGCCTGGTGTCCGGCTTGCTGGTGGCGGCATTTGGTTTCGAAACGGTGTTTGCGCTCAACGCGCTGACCTATGTGCTGGCGGCGTTGTTGATTGCGCCGTTGCGCTTCGCCGTTGCAGAAGTCCGCGAACAATCAACCAGCGAACGCGGCGAATGGTCAGCTCTGAAACAAGGCCTGCGCACTGCTCCGGTGGTTGCGGCGATGCTCGCCGTGACCATGGCCGACACCTTGGGCAGCGCCGCGCACAACGTCGGATTCCCGATCATCTCCAAACTGCTGAACCCTGATTCGGCCAGCACCACGCTGGGTCTGATGTTGGCGGTATGGGCCAGCGGCAAACTGCTCGGCGCACGGATTGCCAGTCGCCTCAAAGACACGGATAACCGTGATCTGGAGCGACGGTATTTCCTCGGCGTGGCATTGATGTCCTGCGGTTTTATCCTGATGTTCCAGCAGCACAGCCTTTACGGTCTGCTGCTGTTTTCCCTGCCGGCGGGGCTGGGGGACGGTTTCTCCGAAGTCAGCCTGATGTCGCGTCTGCAGCGTGAACCGGAGCATTTGCGCCTGCCGATTTTCAGTTTCCTGACCTTGCTGCAAATGACCGGGTTCGGCGTCGGCATGCTGGTTGCCGCGCCGTTTTACGGCTGGTGGACACCGGGTACCGTGGTCATGCTGTTCCACGGCATCCCGCTCGGTACGCTGTTGACCGTGAAGCTGCTGGCGCTCAGGCGCGGGCGGGTTGCGCGCAGCAGCCCGACGCCAGTTCCTTGAGGATCGGGCAGTCGGGGCGATGGTCGCCATTACAGTGCTCGACCAGGTCCTGCAGGGTGTCGCGCAACTCGCCGAGCTCGCGGATCTTCTGGTTCAGCTCGTCGATGTGCTGACGCGCCAGCGCTTTCACATCGGCACTGGCACGCTGGCGATCCTGCCACAGGGTCAGCAGCTTGCCGACTTCCTCAAGGGAAAAGCCCAGGTCCCGCGAACGCTTGATGAACGCCAGGGTGTGCAGGTCATCGTCGCTGTAGACCCGGTAGCCGCTGTCGGTGCGATGGGCAGCCTTGAGCAGGCCGATCGACTCGTAATAGCGGATCATCTTTGCGCTCAGGCCACTGTGCCGGGCCGCTTGGCCGATGTTCATCGGTGCTCCTCCAGATCCTTCGGTTTCCAGGTTTTCAACAGTAGCGCATTGCTCACCACGCTGACGCTCGACAGCGCCATCGCCGCACCGGCCAGCACCGGATTGAGGAAGCCGAGCGCTGCCAGCGGAATGCCGATCAGGTTGTAGACGAAGGCCCAGAACAGGTTCTGGCGGATCTTCGCGTAAGTCTTGCGGCTGATCTCCAGCGCTGCCGGCACCAGCCGTGGATCGCCGCGCATCAGAGTGATGCCGGCGGCGTGCATCGCTACGTCGGTACCGCCGCCCATGGCAATGCCAATGTCGGCCGCCGCCAGTGCAGGGGCGTCGTTGATGCCGTCGCCGACCATCGCCACCACCCCGGTTTTCTTCAGTTCGGCGACGGTCGCGGCTTTGTCGGCGGGGAGCACTTCGGCATGAACATTTTCAATGCCCAGCGCCTCGGCCACCACGCGCGCGCTGCCACGGTTGTCGCCAGTCAGCAGATGACTGTGGATCCCTCGGGCGGCCAATTGCTGCACCGCTTGCAGTGCGCCGGGCTTGAGCGTGTCGCCGAAGGCGAACAGTCCGAGCACTTGCGGTTCCGGGCTTTGCTCGATCAGCCACGACAGGGTTCGGCCTTGGCTTTCCCAGGCCTTGGCGGACTCGGCGAGATTGCCCGCGCTCAGGCCGCTTTCTTCCAGCAAGCGCCGATTGCCCAGCGCCAGGCGCCGACCATCAAGCGTGCCAGCGATACCGCGTCCGGTCAGGGCCTGGCTGTCGCTGACATCCGGCACGCTCAGGTCACGCTCGGCGGCCGCGTCCAACACGGCTTTGGCCAGCGGATGCTCGCTGCCGCGTTGCAGGGCGCCGGCCAGTGTCAGCAGAGTATTTTCATCGCCATCCAGCGCACTGAAATGGGCGATACGCGGGGTGCCGGAAGTCAGCGTGCCGGTCTTGTCGAAGACCACGTTGTCGACTGCATGGGCACGTTCCAGCGCTTCGGCGTCCTTGATCAGAATGCCATGACGCGCAGCCACACCCGTGCCGGCCATGATCGCCGTCGGCGTGGCGAGACCGAGGGCACACGGACAGGCAATCACCAGCACAGCGACCGCGTTGATCAATGCGGTTTCCATAGGCGCGCCGTACAGCCACCAGCCGATCAGGGTGGCGAGGGCGATCAGCAACACGGTGGGCACGAACACTTGGCTGACCTTATCCACCAGTTTCTGGATCGGTGCTTTTGCCGCCTGAGCGTCCTCGACCAGACGGATTATCCGCGCTAATACACTTTCCGCACCGAGGGCGGTGGTGCGCACCAGCAGGCGACCTTCACCGTTGATCGCACCGCCGGTGACTTTGTCGCCCGGCTGTTTTGGCACAGGCAGGCTTTCGCCGCTGATCAGCGCTTCGTCGGCGTGGCTCTGGCCTTCAAGCACTTCGCCGTCTACCGGGAAACGTTCACCGGGTTTGACCAAAACCTGATCGTTCAGACGCAGGGCGCTGATCGCCACGTCCTGCTCGCGACCGTCGATGACCTGAATCGCCCGTTCCGGGCGCAAGGCTTCGAGGGCGCGGATGGCGCTGGCGGTCTGACGCTTGGCGCGGCTTTCCAGATATTTGCCGAGCAGCACCAGGGCGATCACCACGGCTGAAGCTTCGAAATACAGATGCGGCATGCGCCCGGCGGCGGTGGCCCATTCGTACAGGCTCAAGCCATAACCGGCGCTGGTGCCGAGGGCCACCAGCAAGTCCATGTTACCGGCGCCGGCGCGCACGGCTTTCCACGCGGCCACGTAGAAACGTGCACCGAAAATGAATTGCACCGGGGTGGCGAGGGCGAATTGCGCCCAGGCCGGAAGCATCCAGTGAATGCCGAACGGTTGCAGCAGCATTGGCAACACCAGCGGCAACGCCAGGGCGATCGCGCAGATCAGCGCCCAGCGCTCATGTTGCAGGCGCTGTTGCTGTTTATCGGTGGCGGGGAGTTCGGCTTGCCAGACGCTGGCCGAGTAGCCGGCCTTGCTCACAGCATCGAGCAGCGACTGAATATCGACCTGACCGAGCCATTCGAGGTGCGCGCGTTCGTTGGCGAGGTTGACGCTGACGCTCTTCACCCCGGGGACCTTGTTCAGGGCGCGCTCGACGCGACCGACGCACGAGGCGCAGGTCATGCCGTCGATACTCAGTTCCACCGTCTGCTGCGGCACGCTGTAACCGGCGCGTTCAACCGCCTCCATCAACGCCGGCAAGCTGTCGCCGGGCGCCTGGACGCGGGCCTGTTCGGTGGCGAGATTGACGCTGACGGCACTGGCGCCGCTGACTTTGCGCAACGCCCGCTCGACACGCCCGGCGCAACTGGCGCAGGTCATGCCGGCAATCGGCAGATCGAAAGTGATGGAATCGGACATCGGTCTTACTCCCTGTAGAAGATGCCTACAAGGATCAACCTTGCCACGCTGGCAAGGTCAAGCGCCAATATTTGACTCACTACAAAACCAGTGTGGGAGCGGGCTTGCTCGCGAAGGCGGAGTGTCAGTCAACATCATCGCTGAATGACACACTGCTTTCGCGAGCAAGCCCGCTCCCACAATTGGAGCTTTGCTTAGTATTCGAGGGCGGCAGGTCGCAGGTACAAGCCTTTCGCATTTGCCGCGATCCGGTATTTGAGCACATCGCCGGCCTTGAGCGAGATCTCCTGCGCGGGCGGCGCGAGCATGCCTGCCTGGCAACCCGGCGCCTGGCCAGGCAATTGCTTCAGACGAATGGAAAGCGTGCCGTGGGGCAGGTTGAACGAAGTAGTCTCTTCCTGCAGCAGGCGCCCAGCGAGTTGATCATTGACGTACACGCCAATCTCACAGGAAGTCGGCACTTCCAGACGCTCGCGCGAGATGATCAGAACGGCGTAGTCCTCACCGGTCGCGTTGGCCTGGGGCAGGGCGGCGAACAGGCTGAGCAAGCCAAACAGGCTGAAAGCTGACCAGCGCATGGCTGAATCTCCTGAATTTGAGTCATTGATGCACGCAGCTTGGCTGAGCGCGACGCCGATTGCCAGCCCGGCAGGTTTCTGCAGAACTTGACCTTGCCATGGTGGCAAGCTCGACACTGCCGGCAACCTCACTCAAAGGAGTCAAATCCATGCAAGTGTTCAACGTTCAAGGCATGTCCTGCGGCCACTGTGTCAAAGCCATCACCAGCGCGGTGCAAGCGAAGGATCCGGCGGCCAGCGTGCGGGTCGATCTGGCCGCGAAAGAAGTCGGCGTCGAGAGTTCGCTCAGCCCCGAGCAGGTGATCGAGGTGATCAGCGAAGAGGGCTACCGGGTAAAACTCGCCTGATAACGATAAATCCCCTGTGGCGAGGGGGCTTGCTCCCGCCGGGTCGCGAAGCGGCCCTTTTTTCCAATTGAAAAACACTGGGCCTGCTGCGCAGTCCAGCGGGAGCAAGCTCCCTCGCCACAGGTTTCAGATGTAGGTCATCTGATTTCTAATAGTTAGCGAGCTATCGGAATGTTCAAGGTGTCTCAGCGCGGCTAGACTGTCGGGCTGCCGACTTCTATCCCACCTGGATGCCTGATGAACTTCCGTACCATTCTCATTCTCGGTGCCTTGAGCGCCTTCGGTCCGCTGGCGATCGACTTTTATTTGCCGGCGTTCCCGTCGATGGCGCTGGCTTTTGGCACCGATGAAAAGCACGTCCAGCTGACCCTGGCAGCCTATTTCGCCGGTCTGTCGATCGGGCAGTTGTTGTATGGCCCGGTGGCCGACCGGTTTGGGCGTCGCCTGCCGCTGCTGGTCGGTGTCGGGCTGTTTACCCTGGCCTCGCTGGCTTGCGCCTACGCGCCGAATCTGGAATGGCTGATCGGCGCGCGCTTCGTTCAGGCACTGGGTGGCTGCGCGGGGATGGTGATTTCCCGGGCGGTGGTCAGCGACAAGTGTGATGCGGTCGGTTCGGCGAAAGTCTTTTCGCAACTGATGCTGGTGATGGGCCTGGCGCCGATTCTCGCGCCGTTGCTCGGCGGTCTGTTGGTCAACACCACGGGCTGGCAGTCGATCTTCCTCGCACTGACGGGCTTCAGCGCACTGGCCGGCCTGGCTGTGGCGTTGGGGCTGCCGGAAAGTCTGCCGGCCCACGTGCCGCGCCAGCCATTGTCCGGTGCGTTGCGCCAATACGGCCGGTTGTTCGGCGACCGGGTGTTTCTCGGCCACGCCCTGACCGGCGGTATCGCGGTTGCCGGGATGTTTTCCTACATCGCCGGATCACCGTTCGTCTTCATCAAACTCTACGGCGTGCCGGCCGAGCATTTCGGCTGGCTGTTCGGCGCCAATGCGGCGGGTTTCATTCTGGTGGCCCAGGTCAATGCGCGGCTGTTGGCCAAGCGCGGTCCGGCGTTCCTGCTGGCGCGCGCGGTGTGGGTGTATCTGTTGGCCGGGGTTTCTTTGCTCGCGGTCAGCTCGCTGCACACCCAGGCATTGTGGCCGCTGTTGATTCCGTTGTTCGTGTGTATCGCCAGCCTCGGCTGCATCCTGCCCAACGCAGCGGCGTGTGCAATGAACGGCCAGGGTGCGCGTGCCGGTAGTGCGTCGGCACTGATGGGCTGCCTGCAGTTCAGCGTGGCTTCCGGCGCGGCTTCGCTGGTGGGCGTTCTGCACGATGGCAGCGCCATGCCGATGGCCATGGTCATCAGCCTGTGCGGGTTGCTGGTGGTGAGCGTCGCGATGTACACCCGGCATTTGCAGAATGCCCGGGCGTTGGCGCAAGCACAGGCCGAAGCCTGACTGCCTCAGCCGACGGCGCGTTGCTGTCCGGGGTCGGGAATCCGATGGGGCGCGTGCAGGCGCGCTTCGAGGGTGCGGGTGAAGGCGAGCGCCTCGGCTTCACTGCGAAAGGTCACGGCGTGCTGGTCCAGGCGAACCTGCCATTGGGACTTTGCCACTTCTTTTATCAGGATCTTCATTACTGACCTCCCTTGTGTAAAAGATGCATCGCAGAGGCTTCGAGTGTAGACCTGAATACGATCGGATTTGTGACAACGATCAAGCATCTGACTGACGGCAAAAAATAGCGCCAGCCCTTGAAAGGGCTGGCGCTGATTACGACGTCCGGGTTTTCAGAAACTTTCTAAAACAATTTTGCCCTTGGCCTTGCCGCTTTCCAGCAGCTCATGCGCCCGGCGCAGGTTCGCCGCGTTGATCGTGCCGAAATGCTCGCCGACGGTGGTCTTCAACGTCCCCGCATCAATCAGCTCGGCCACGCGGTTGAGCAGGTCGTGTTGCTCGATCATGTCCGGTGTTTCGAATAGCGAGCGGGTGTACATGAACTCCCAGTGCAGCGACAGGCTCTTGCGCTTGAGCTGGCTCACGTCCAGCGACTTCGGATCGTCGATCAGCGCGAGTTTGCCTTGCGGGGCCAACGCCTCGACCAGTTGCTCCAGGTGCAGATCGGTCTGGGTCAGGCTGGCGACGTGGGTCACGTGATCGATGCCGGCGCGTTTCAGTTCTTCGCTCAGCGGCTGGCTGTGGTCGATCACCAGGTCGGCGCCCAGCTCGGTCACCCAGTCGCGAGTCTGTGCGCGGGACGCGGTGCCGATGACCTTCAGGCCGGTCAACTGGCTGGCCAGTTGGGTGAGGATCGAACCGACGCCGCCAGCGGCGCCGACGATCAGCAGGCTTTGACTTTCTTCGGTCTTGCCCTCACGGATCTGCAGGCGCTCGAACAGCAGTTCCCACGCGGTGATCGCGGTCAGCGGCAGCGCGGCGGCTTCGGCAAAACCGAGGGATTTGGGCATGTGGCCAACAATGCGCTCATCGACCACGTGCAGCTCGCTGTTGCCACCGGCACGGGCGATGGAGCCGGCGTAAAACACTTTGTCGCCGGCCTTGAACAGCGTCACTTCACTGCCGACGGCTTTGACCACACCGGCGACGTCCCAGCCCAGTACTTTTGCTGCGCCGTTTTCCGGCGCCACGTTCTGCCGCACCTTGGTGTCGACCGGGTTGACCGAGATGGCTTTGACTTCCACCAGCAGGTCGCGCGGGCCGGCGACAGGCTCCGGCAGTTCGATGTCTTGCAGGGATTTTTCGTCGCTGATCGGCAGGGAGGCGTAATAGGCGATGGCTTTCATGACTTGCTCCGTAACGGTAATAGAAGAAGGGCTCAGGCGATGGTGCCCAGGCGTTTCAATTGGAAGTGTTCGATGCAGTGGCCGGCTGCGGCCTGGAAGTTCTGAAAATGCGCGCTGGCGTTGTGCGCCTGCAGAATTTCCTCGCTGGCCCAGTGTTCGATCACATAAAAGGTCAGCGGATCGGCCAGGTCGCGGTGCAGGTCGTACTGGCTGCAGCCTTCTTCGGCGCGACTCGGCTCAACCAGTGCGCGCAGGGCGTTTTCGAGGGTGTCCTGCTGGCCGGGTTTGGCGATCAGGGTGGCGATGGCGGTGAATGCTTGGGACATGTGCGGCTCCAGTCGCGGGATAAATTTGCTTGAACCCATCATTGGCTATTTCTCGGCGCGATAAAACCGGCTAAAAGAGCAGTCTCTTTCAATGTTTTTTTGATAATCGAGGCTGAGAATGCTGCGTTTCGACGATTTGCAGTTGTTCGTTCGCGCGGCGGATCTGGGCAGTCTGTCGGCAGCGGCGCGGGTGATGGACATGTCCGCGGCAGTGGCCAGCGCCGCGCTCAAACGCATCGAACAGCAACTGGGCGTGCGTTTGCTGGCGCGCTCGACCCGCAGCCTGCGTCTGACCGCCGAGGGCGAAGGCTTCCTCGAATACGCGCGGGCCGCGTTGAGTTCGCTGGACGAAGGCCGGCGATTTCTCTCCAGCGCGCAGGATCAGGTCAGCGGCATCCTGCAGTTGTCGGCGCCTTCGGATTTCGGGCGCAACCTGTTGTTGCCATGGCTCGACGAGTTTCAGCGCGAGCATCCGAAGCTGACCGTGCGCCTGCTGCTCGGTGACCGGATCGCCGACCTGTTCCGCCAGCCGGTGGACATCGCCCTGCGTTATGGCGAACCCGAGGATTCGAGCCTGGTGGCCCTGCCCATCGCTCCGGACAATCGCCGCGTGCTCTGCGCATCGCCGGCGTACCTGGCGCGCCACGGCGAACCGCGTCAGCTCGAACAACTGGCGCAGCACAATTGCCTGCTGTACATGCTCGGCAGCCGCGTGCACGACCATTGGAGTTTTCATGACGGCAAACGTGAAGTCGGGCTGACGGTCAGTGGTGATCGCTTCAGTGATGACGCCGACGTCGTCCGGTTGTGGGCGGTGGCGGGGGCGGGCATCGCCTACAAATCGTGGCTCGATGTCGGCACGGATGTGCTCGCCGGGCGCCTCAAAGTGTTGCTGCCAGAGCTGCTCTGTGAGCGTGCTCCGCTGAATCTGTTGTGCGCCCATCGCGCACAATTGAGTAAGCCGGTGAACCTTTTGAGGGAGATGCTCGCCAGCCGATGCGCCGAATTGAGTAGTCAATTTCCCCATTTCCCGAAAGTTGATCATTAGTCGCAGGCAATTAGCGAAATTTCACTCAGGAACTATCACCATTCGTGTCAGCCACGGCGCAGGAAGCAGCGTGCATCCCGCTTATACTAGCGACCGCCTCAAACCTGCACCGATAACCGGTCAGGACTGAATCCGGCCGGTTTTTCAGAGCCGGGCGAGCGCTGCACAAACGCCGCGGACACTCCATTGACGGGTGCCGCAGCACCGGCCTGGCTTGCTCCGGTTCATGGCGTTTTACCCGTCTTGGCCGATGACCCATTACTGGTCAAGATGTCTTCGAGCAGTAGACGATACGATTCAACAGGGAGTGAATACATGGAACATGCACCTTGCATCAGCCAGATCGCCACGCTGCTGGCCGACCCCAAGCGCAGTGCGATGATGTGGGCGTTGATGGATGGCTCGGCACGCCAGACCGAAGAGCTGGCGCTGCTGGCAGGGTTGTCGCCATCTTCGGCCAGTGCGCATCTGGGGCGTTTGTCCGCCGGGGGCCTGTTGAAAGTCGAGGTCCGTGGGCGCAAGCGCTTTTTCCGTCTGGCAGCCCCGGAGATCGCGGCGGCCATCGAAGCGCTGGCCAGTGCCACGATCGCCAGCGCACCGCGGGAAATTCCTCACGTATTCAAACGCTCGGCACCGAGCGCCAATCCCCGGACTGCGCCGTCTTCACTGCTGCGTGCGCGCTTTTGCGATGATCATTTGGGTGGCACGCTGGCCGCCGATCTGTATCAGCGTCTGCTCGATGCCGGCTGGCTCGAACAGATCGAGCAGCGGGTCGTGGTGACCCTCAAAGGCTCGACGCAACTGGCCAACCGCGGTGTGTTCATCCAGGCCCTCGCTCATCGCAAGGCTCAGGTGGCGTGCGCCTGTCCGGACTGGAGTGAACGTCGCCCGCACCTGGGCGGTTCACTCGGCGCGGCGGTGCTGCAACTGTTCATGCAGTCCGGCTGGCTGGTGCTGCCCAAGGACTCCCGAGCCTTGCAAGTGACCCCGGCCGGGCAGCGGGAAATCCAGCGGTTCGCCAAGGAAACCGAGCTGGAATTGGCGTAATAGAGCGTTCGCCGGCCGACACTTCGACGCTGGCGTCGCCTGTGACTGCGAACAGGTCGTATCCAGAAAAAGCGCTGAGGCGTTATCGCGCACACTCGATCCGCACACATTGCGGAGGGGATGGGCATGGATACGCGAGACTTCAGCGCGGCAGAACGCCTGGAACGGCTGCCGCTCAGCGGTTATCACCGGGTTATTTTCATCATCATTGCCCTGGCGTTCTTTTTCGACTCCATGGACTTGGCCATGATGACGTTCCTGCTCGGCTCGATCAAAACCGAGTTCGGCTTGAGCAGTGCACAAGCCGGCCTGCTCGCCAGTTCGAGTTTTTTCGGCATGGTGCTGGGGGCGTCGTTATCGGGGATGCTCGCCGATCGTTTCGGGCGTAAACCGGTGTTTCAGTGGAGCATCGTGTTGTGGGGCGTGGCCAGTTATCTGTGTTCGACCGCGCAAACGGTCGAGAGCCTGACGCTGTTCCGGATCCTGCTGGGGATCGGCATGGGCATGGAGTTTCCGATTGCACAGTCGATGCTTTCGGAGTTGATCCCGGCGCAACGGCGCGGGCGTTACATTGCATTGATGGACGGTTTCTGGCCGCTGGGTTTCGTCGCCGCCGGGGTGCTGTCGTACTTTCTGCTGCCGCTGATTGGCTGGCGCGATATCTTCCTGGTGTTGGCGGTGCCGGCGGTGTTTGTGCTGGCGATCCGTTTCTTTATCCCCGAATCACCGCGCTGGCTGGAGCAAGCCGGACGCCATGAGGCGGCGGACAAGGTCCTGAGCGCAATAGAGGCGCGCGTGCGCACGTCGCTCGGGGGGGCGACGCTGCCGGAGCCGGTGCGCCTGCCAAGAACAGTGACGCCGCCGGGCAACTTCTTCTCGGCGCTCAAGCAGATCTGGTCGCCGCAATATCGCCAGCGCACCACGATGATCTGGAGCCTGTGGTTTTTCGCTTTGCTCGGTTTCTACGGGCTGACATCGTGGCTCAGTGCGTTGTTGCAACAGTCGGGTTTCGCCGTGACCCAGTCGGTGTATTACACCGTGCTGATATCGCTGGGCGGGATTCCCGGGTTTCTGATGGCGGCGTGGCTGGTGGAACGCTGGGGGCGCAAACCGGTGTGCATCGTGACGTTGCTCGGCGGCGGAGTGATGGCGTTTCTCTACGGGCAGAGTGCGGTGTTCGGCGGCAACGTCGCGTTGCTGATCAGCTCGGGGCTGCTGATGCAGTTTTTCCTGTTCGGCATGTGGGCGGTGCTCTACACCTATACGCCGGAGTTGTACCCGACTTCGGCGCGGGCCACAGGCTCGGGCTTTGCCTCGGCGATTGGCCGTGTCGGCTCGTTGCTCGGGCCGCTGGTGACCGGGCTGGTGTTCCCGATTACCGGGCAGGGCGGGGTGTTTGCGCTGGGCGCGCTGTGCTTTGCGATTGCGGCGGGGGTGGTGTGGCTGTTCGGGATGGAGACGCGGGGCAAGACGCTGGAAGAGCTGACTGAAGCAGAGATCGCTGGTTGAACACAGCACCCTGTGGGAGCGGGCTTGCTCGCGAAGGCGGTGTGTCATTCAACCAATATGTCGACTGACACACCGC
>NZ_JASCPO010000187.1:0-11817 GCF_029960145.1 Pseudomonas sp. PS01299
CGCGAAAGCGGCGGGTCAGCCAAGTTAATGTTGAATGACACACCGCTTTCGCGAGCAAGCCCGCTCCCACATTGGAATTTCACAAGGGTTTTAGATCCCCTGCGGAGTCTCTTCACCGCCCAACGCTTCCACCAGTGCCGGCAGGAAGTCGCCGAAGGTCAGCATCATCAGGGTGAAGCTGGCGTCCAGTTGGCCCAGAGCCTCGTCGCCACCGTCCTGTTCGGCCTGATCCTGCAGCAGGTCTTCGAACTTCAGGCGTTTGACGGTCATCTTGTCATCGAGCATGAACGACAGTTTGTCCTGCCAGGCCAGCGACAACTGAGTCACGACTTTACCGGTGCTCAGGTGCAGCTGGATTTCTTCGCTGGTCAGGTCCTGACGCTTGCAACGCACGATGCCGCCGTCTTCGTGGGTATCGCGCAGCTCGCATTCGTCCAGTACGAAGAAGTCCGGTGCTGCTTGCTGGGTGGTGACCCACTCGGTCATCACGGCCGTCGGTGCGGTTTTCACGGTCAGTGGACGCACGGGCAGGGTGCCGAGCACTTCACGCATTGTGGAAAGCAGGTCTTCGGCACGTTTCGGGCTGGCCGAGTTGACCAGGATCAGGCCCTGTTTCGGCGCGATGGCGGCGAAGGTCGACGAGCGACGGATAAAGGCGCGCGGCAGGAACGCCTGGATGATTTCATCCTTGATCTGATCGCGTTCCTTCTTATAGACCTTGCGCATCTGCTCGGCTTCGATCTCTTCGACCTTCTCCTTGACCGCATCGCGCACGACGCTGCCCGGCAGAATGCGTTCTTCTTTACGCGCAGCGATCAGCAGGAAGTCACCGCTGACGTGCACCAGTGGCGCATCTTCGCCTTTGCCGAACGGCGCGACGAAACCGTAGGTGGTCAACTCCTGGCTTGCACATGGACGCGCCAGTTTGGTGGCCAGTGCAGTTTCCAGCGCCTCGGCATCGACAGGCAGGTCTTGGGTCAGGCGATAGATAAGCAGGTTTTTGAACCACATGGGGTGAGTCTCTCCTTTATACAAAGGGGGGCATTATTGTCTTCGCCGGGTCATAGGCCAACCCTTCTCTAAGCCTTTGGAAGGCCTGAGAAAATTAATTAAAAAAGTGCTTGCCAGAGGTTGGGTCGCTCCGTAGAATGCGCGCCACACCGAAGCGAAGGGTGATTAGCTCAGCTGGGAGAGCGTCTGCCTTACAAGCAGAATGTCGGCGGTTCGATCCCGTCATCACCCACCATTCGTTTCAAGTGTTTAGCGCAGCGGTAGTTCAGTCGGTTAGAATACCGGCCTGTCACGCCGGGGGTCGCGGGTTCGAGTCCCGTCCGCTGCGCCATATTCGGTAACCTGGACCACTGAACGCCAGGTCACCACGGAAAAACCCGCTGAAGCGGGTTTTTTTCTGTCTCAAGTTTGTACCTTGTTCCATCGGGTTTGTGTCGTTTCACCGGTTTTCAGATTTTTTTGAAAAAAAACTTCAATTAAATCAACACATTACGAAAACTTGTGGCATAATGCTCCCCGTAACGAAGCGAAGGGTGATTAGCTCAGCTGGGAGAGCGTCTGCCTTACAAGCAGAATGTCGGCGGTTCGATCCCGTCATCACCCACCATTCGTTTCAAGCGTTTCGCGCAGCGGTAGTTCAGTCGGTTAGAATACCGGCCTGTCACGCCGGGGGTCGCGGGTTCGAGTCCCGTCCGCTGCGCCATATTCGGTCACCTGGACCCACTGAACGCCAGGTCACCACAGAAAGCCCGCCTAGTGCGGGCTTTTTGCTGTCTGCGATTTGCGAATTTCTGCAATGCCTGTGTGGCGAGGGGATTTATCCCCGATGGCCTGCGCAGCAGGCCGAAAGTCTTCAAGCTGGGGCTGCTTCGCATCCCATCGGGGATAAATCCCCTCACCACAAATCATCTCCTCGTCTTCTCACTGTTCGGCATTGCGACTGTGCCGATAATCGCTCACCGCCTCATACACCGCTTTGCGCAAGCGGTTGATCCCGCCAATCGGTCGGTGCGCCTCGATACCAAACCACGGATTGAACGACAGGTTGTCGCACGCCAGATTCAATGCCGGCGTGTCAAAGTCCTGCGCAGGCAGGGTGATTCGCGCCACACTTTCGAACGGTGAATCCTGCTCGCGCCACTCGATGCTGGTGTCCTCGATTGGCATGTACTTGTTCGCGTCCTGGCGCTGAATCTGCAGCACAAAACACGCTGGCACCCGATCCGTCGACAGTTGCTGGTTCAAGGCGCTGCGCAGGAAATTCGGCAGGTCGTGGTTTTGTGGGGGCAGGGCATACGCCGGGCAATTGTCCGGATCCGGCGCGACTCGAAACTTCACATTTGCCTCCCCGAATTTGTAGGGCGATACCGAAAAGTACGTGGTCGCCGTCGGGCTGTTCGGTGGCGGCGCCAGGGTCGCCAAGGCGATGAACAGGTGGCGGATCTGCCAGTTGCGCGGATCCCAGCCAGGAAAGAACGCCATCATCTTTTTGCCATCAGCCTGAGCCGCCACATTCTGACGATACTCGGCGACATCGCTGACAAAGAAATTCGGGTGGCTGAACATCACGAAGTTTTGCTCGCGGCGTTGCTGACGGTCGCCGAGCAATGGTTTGCCGGGCACATCGAGCAGTTTGATTGCCATGCCCCGGGCATCGCGGATGCTGTCGAACTGCGGGTAGGCGTTGCCATTGGACAGGCGAATCATCGCCTGCCAGGTTTTGCCTGGTTCGGTGAAAACACCTTGGCGCAGCGCTGGTGTCAGTTCCGGCAGCACCGTCACTTCGGCTTTCACGCAACCATGGGCCTTGGCATGCGCGTCGCGCAGATAACGGGTGCCTTCACGGTGTTGATCGACGATGCGTACGGCGGTCTGGATCACGTCCTGGGTCATCGCCGCTTCACCGGCGGGAACCTGTTCCTGCGCTGACACCGGGCCTCTGTGTTGCCAGACGAACCATGCGCTCGCGATGGCCCAGCCCAGCAGGCCGATAATCAGCAATGTCAGTAGGGCTTTGCCCAGCAGGCGCCCCAGCCACATCCAGACGCGGGCGAACATCGACGGTCTTTTATACGGGTCGATCCTCATGGCAATTGCGCCTCCAGTGGTCCGCCCAGTACTTTCAGGTATTCCAGCAAGGCCCAGCGCTCCTCTGGTTGCAGCAGTCGGCCGATGACCCCACTGCCGCGCTCGCCGGCGCGGAATTCATGACCGCTGTTGTGGTTGCCGCTAATCCGCGTGTCGAACAGGAAACCATTGGTAAAGGCTTCGGTGCGATACCCCAGATGGCGCGGGTCGTATTCGAACGAACCTTTATAGAACGTCGTGGCGCGCTCATCCTGCGGTGACAGCAGTTGATAAAGGCTCGGTACTGAACCGTTGTGCAGAAACGGCGCGGTGGCCCAGATACCGGCCAACGGCCTGGCCTTGTAGGCGACCTTTTCGCGTACGCCGATCGGCAGTCCGAAGCCGTCGAGTTGGGGTTTTTCCTGCGGGGTGACGCCGGCCTCGCGATAGGCGCGGTTCTCGACGAACGCGGTGACGTAGGCCAGGCCCTTGGCCACCGAGAGCTGGCTCAAATCCAGTGGTTCGGTGGGCGTCGGATGCAACTTCACATCCATCTGCTCCAACTCCTTCAGGTCCCATTGCAGCGGCGTCAGGTCGAAACGGTGGTTGGCTATGTTGGTCGCCGCATTCGGATCGGTACCGATTACCTCCACCGGCAGCAGGTGCAAATGCTGCACCCAGCGTTCGCCCTCCTGGGTCTTGCGCGGCACGTGGCAACCGGCGCAGTTCTCGGCAAACAGCGCGCGGCCCTTGGCAGCCAGTGGTTTGTCCACCGCACCCAAGACATCTTCCGGCCAGGCGGGTGGTTGCAGGTGTTGCAGGGTTTCTTCGATTTTGTGCAGATCACGCACGCGGACACTGGAGGCGTAACGGGCATCGCCCTGCAGCGGCTGGCCATTGCTGTCGAAGAAATTCAACGTGGCGCCGACACCCAGTGCCTCCCCGATGTTGCGCGCCATCGGTTGCTGCGCCGAACCGTTCCACTGCACCCAGTCGAACGTCCACATGTCCCACAGTTGCGGGTAGTCCACCGGTGCGTTGGCCACGCGGTAGTTAGCGGGGGAGATCGCGTCGCCGAAGGTGGCGTTGGCGATGCGGCCGAATGCGTCGGTGCGGCCCGGGCCTTCTTCGGTAGGGTAGAGGCCGCGATGCGTGTCGTTCCAGGCGACTTTGAGGAAGATGTTCAGCGATTGCTTGAAGTCTTTGCGCAGTTGCTCGTGGCGTGTCTCGTAGTCATCGCCCAGAACATTTTTGGCGAAACGCTCGAATTTCCACGGGTTGTAGTAAGTCGCGGCCAGACTCGCGACCAAGGCTTGTCCGAAACTGCCACCGCGCAATGTAGGAACGCTGGAAGGCAAGACATGCTGCGCCGAACCACCGTCAATTCGCACGGCCTGGCCCTTGAAGCGCAATTCGCCAGTGTGGCAGGCGGCGCAGGTGATATCGAGATAATGCTCGGTGCCACCGGGATTCGCGTGGCGGGCGAAGCCGACCGGCAGATTGCCGGGGTTGTTCGACGTGGCTTTCTGCTGTGGATCGACCAGAAAACCGAAGCGTGCGAGGTATTCCGGAGACGCGAAACGCTGCTGCGAGAAGGGCAGCTCCAGCGCCTCGAACCATTCATAGCGCAGGCCTTTGACCTGTGTGCCCTGCGGCGTGAAATAGTAGGTCTGGCGTTCCTCCGCGCTCCACTGCTGCAGGTAATGCACCTGTTGGGCCGGGATATAGAAGGGCAGTTTCGGGTTGGCGACGTAGTACAGAATCACTGCCAGAGCCAGGCCCAGCAGCACAATGATCAGTGCCAGCACACGGTATAAGAGGCGCAAGATAAACATCCTTGTCGAGTTGTTGCCTTGTTATGCCTCAGCTGTTGCAGGTGCGGCAAGTGGCCATTACGCCAACTGTCGTAGGAAGTCTCATCAGCCCTTGTCAGCTCCAGATGACAGAAGCTTCATCGTCCCTTGGCCCGAATGCGTTTTAATCCCTGAACTTATCGGACATTTCCTGCTCTCATGCCGGTAGCCATTGGTCGTGGCGGCCTGATAAGCTCGCGGCTTTACTCGATTGCCCTTTCGGCGCATGAACAAGGAAATAGCATGAAACAGCATCGGTTGGCGGCGGCGGTAGCCCTGGTTAGCCTGGTCCTCGCGGGTTGTGATTCGCAGACCAGCGTAGAGCTGAAAACCCCGGCGCAAAAAGCTTCCTACGGTATCGGCCTGAACATGGGCAAGAGCCTTGCTCAGGAAGGCATGGATGATCTGGACTCCAAAGCGGTAGCCCAGGGCATCGAAGATGCCGTCGGCAAGAAAGAACAGAAGCTGAAAGACGAAGAACTGGTCGAAGCCTTCGCCGCGCTGCAAAAGCGTGCTGAAGAGCGCATGGCCAAGATGAGCGAAGAGTCGGCAGCCGCCGGCAAGAAATTCCTCGAAGAAAACGGCAAGAAGCCTGGTGTCACCACCACCGCTTCCGGTCTGCAGTACGAAGTGGTCAAGAAAGCCGACGGCCCACAGCCCAAGCCTACCGACGTAGTGACCGTTCACTACACCGGCAAGCTGACCAACGGCACCGTGTTCGACAGCTCTGTTGAACGTGGCAGCCCGATCGATCTGCCGGTCAGCGGTGTGATCCCGGGTTGGGTTGAAGGTCTGCAACTGATGCACGTTGGCGAGAAGTACAAACTGTACATCCCTAGCGATCTGGCTTACGGCGCGCAATCGCCAAGCCCGGCAATCCCGGCCAACTCGGTTCTGGTCTTCGACCTGGAACTGCTGGCCATCAAGGATCCAGCCAAAGAAGACGCCGCCGCCAAGTAATCGGCTGTAGCTTCGAAGACAACGCCTCGCTTATGCGGGGCGTTGTTGCATCTGGACGATGCTGGCGGTAAACAGAGCGAACGGATGGCGCTTACCGCAGTCCTAGAGATTGAGGCTGCCAGCGCTAGACGCCCTGAGCCGCCAAGTCAATGAAATATTGGGGTTTTTTATGTGAGTAAAAAACGCCCGATCTGAGCGCGGCCCTTATAAAACGGGGCTTTCAGCGCTGAAATGCAGCTCTGTTCACAAGGTTATCCACAATTTGTGTGGATAACATTTCAACGGGAGAAATAGATGAAAGCGCCGTGGAATTTCGCCCGATTTCTGCCCCTCGCCGGTCGATTGCTGGCGCGTGGGCGTCTGCCGACCCTGTTGTTCGCGGTGGCGAGCAAAGGTGCCGCGCAAGGCAATCGCCTTGGCAAACTCAAGGATGATCTGCGTCTGCTCCAGGCACTGTGCCTGGCCTACTGGCGTGGCGACTATCGGGCCATCAGCCCGAAAGCCATGGTTTCGGTGGTAGCGGGGCTGATGTACTTCCTCAGTCCGGTGGATGCGATCCCGGATTTCATCCCGGTGTTCGGCATGCTCGATGACATCGCCGTTCTGGCCTGGCTGATGAAAACCCTCGACGATGAGCTCAATGCTTTTCGGCTCTGGCGCAACCGCCAGCAGCCGGAAAAACTTGCGGTGGTCGAGCGCCTGCCTGATACCCCCGAGCAACTTCAGCTTCAGGGCCCGAAAAAGCCCTGATTCACTTCGCCTGCAGACAGATAGATACCCCCCGCGACCTTGGCCGCTGTTAGGATTACACTTCTAGGGAAAAGTGCCGACTCGCTAAGTGTTGTTGTCCTACGGGGTAGTCATGGATATTCAGATAATTGCACGCGATGGCGAACCCGAGTATGCGGTTCTGCCATGGGTCCAGTATCAGGCTCTACTGAAAGCAGCAGGCATTAACGAAACACCGCCGCAGCAGGCGCCAGCGCCGGCCGCCGCAACGCCGGACCCGATTCTTCCAGGTCTGGATCAACTACGCAGTTTGCGCGAAGGGAAGGGCATCGCCATCGAGGCGCTGGCCCGCACGGTAGGCATCAGCCCGTCTTATCTGGCCATGATCGAAAGCGGCGAGCGTCAACCTGACGCCGCGATTCGTCGCAGCCTGGCCTGGGAACTGACGGTGCCGGGTTGGAGGGATGAATCGTGAGCGTACGCATCAGTCGTCAACATTGGGACGGATTGCTCGGGGAGCTGGATCAGGCGCGCAGGCAGCGCCATCTGTTGACCTATCGAGCCTTGCTCGAACGTTTGCAACTGCCGACGCCGGCGATGCAGACGCTGACCGCGGCACTTGAGCATCTGGCCGCGCTGGACGCCAAGGCTGAACAGCCGTTGCGCAGTTCGCTGGTGATCAGCCAGGGTGCCAGCCGTTTGCCACGTACCGGTTTCTTTGAGTGTGTCGAGCGTCTGGGGCGCTTTTCCGGGCCCTCTGATGGCGTTGCTGCTGCCTCCTGGCATGCGTCGGAAGTGGTCAGGGTGTTCGAATACGAGTACCCGGAATCGGCGGAGGCCTGAGTGTTCTTACGACTCAAGGCGTCGGCCAGTTACTGGTTGGCCCGCAGGCTGTTTCACTGGTCGTGGTTTGTCCGCCAGCCCAGAGGCTGGCGCTGGCTCGAAGGGCAGTTTGCGCGCATGGCCAATCTTGGCGATGTCGGTGCGCAGAGCTTTTATGGGCACATTCTGACGTTTCGCGGGGTTGGCCTGGGTGCCCGCGAAGAGGGTGTGCGGCTGTTGCGTCTGGCGGCGCTTGCCGGTGATGGCAAAGCGGCCTATCAGGTCGGCGTGATCAGCTTGGCCGGTACGCCGAGCAAAGCGCCGGATCCGGCCGAAGCGGCGTGCTGGTGGACCTTGGCAGCCAAGGCCGGTCACCCGTTGGCCGAGCTCAAACTCAAAGAGTTGAGCGCTCGGGATTAAACCCGGTAAATCATTTTGTATCGCTCGATAAACGTGGCGTGAGGGAAACCTCACGCCACGTTTGCGTTTATCGCTATACGTTTTTTGTAGTAATCAGCCTTTTGCGGATTAGTCCTACAGCAAACACCTACTCGCCTGACTTCTTTCCTGATTGATCCCCCGCAAAGTCCCCGCGCCTAATTTTTGCGCGAGGGAACGCTCATGTTTGACCCGGTTTTTCATTCCACCCCGCATCGTCGCGTGCGCTGATGGAAGCCGTCAGCCGTATCGAGCAGGAACTCGACAGCTTCCCCGACTCCCTCAGCCTCTATCGCCAGCAGCTTGAGTATTGGTTCAGCAAAGCGGCCGACCAGGTCAGCCACGCGGCGGACCTGCCGTCGCTGATGGGCATGGAGCGGGTTATCCGCTTTGGTGATCGCGTCACCGCGGTCAGCACGGGCGACAGTGAGTTTGCCACCGGCGTCGTGCAGTGCCCGAAAAGCGGGGTGCTGGCGATCGAGAGCAAATTCGAGTCGGTGTACGACATTCCGCTGGGCAACATCGTGGTGGATGTGGTCGCGGTGGATGATGGCCAAACCTCCCCCGTCGCACTTGATGCGCAAGGCCGGGGAACATTCGCCGGTACGCCAGGCAAGTTCTATCGCGTGCAGGTGCACAGCGACGTTACCCCGGAGCAGATCGGGGCGCTGTTCCAGTCCTACGACGGCTTGACCGGCGAGCTGGATGGCTGGTTGCGCAGCGAGTGGCAGGGGTTCAAGCCGCAGTGGTCGCAGTCGGTGGCGACGGCGGCGGGCAACGGCATGCTCGCCGGGAGCTGGGCGGCGATCGAGGGGGTGTGGGACAGCATCGGCATGCTGTCGGAGATTCTCAAGGATCCAGGCGCATTTGCCGAGCGGCTGGGAAGCGGCGCGGCTGATCTGATTCATCTCGCAGAAGCAGCTCCGGATGTCATGCAGAAACTGCAGTTGCTGGTCAGTGATGAAGCGGCGCTGTGTTTGCTGTTGCGCAGTGCGAGTCTCTGGCTGGAGATGCTGCCGCCCAGCCAGATCGCCGGCAAAACCGCTGAAACGGCGTCGATGATGATCGTGCAGGTGCTGATCGATGTGCTGATCGGCGTTGTGTTGACATTCGTCGGGGCTGGCGCCGGGATCGCTTATCTCACGCTACGCCTGGCGGATCGCGCCGCCCAGTTGCTCTCGGTTGTGAAACGCCTGGTCAAGGCGATGTTCGGCATCGTCAACACGTTCATCCATTACGTCGACCAGTACAAAACTGTCGCCGCGCGGGGTATCGCCGCCGGGGTGAAAAAGGGCCGCATGCAATTGCGCTGGGATGCGAAGCGCAATGCCGCCCTGAAGAAAAACGAGCATCACGATAACGCTCCCGATCAAGCGAAAAACCCCAACGGCGACAGCGCCGACTGCGCGCCGCTGACCTGCACCGACGGCTGTCCGGTGTCGATGGTTACCGGCGAGGAATTGCTGACCCTGACCGACGGCACGCTCGATGGTTTGCTGCCGTTCGAGTTCACCCGGTTGTACCGCACCAGCGCGGTGGAGATCGATGTCGGGCTGGGGTTTGGCTGGAGTCATTCGCTGGCGCATCGGCTGGAGTTCGATGGCGAGGCGGTGATCTGGGTCGATCACGAAAATCGCCGCACGCGGTTTCCGTTGCCCAGTGTGGAGCGGCCGGCGATTCACAACAGTCTGTCGCGGGCGGCGATTTTTCTCGGCGATGAGCCGGAGGAACTGATCCTCGCGCTGGCCGGGGATGCGGCGCGGTTTTATCACTTTCGTGCCGGGCGGTTGGTGGCGGTCAGTGATGCGTATGGCAATCGGCTGACGGTGCATCGCGATCATCAACAGCGGGTTTTCCGCCTGGACAATGGCGCGGGCCGCTCGCTGCTGTTGCGCTACGACCGGGCGCATCTGGTCGCGGTTGATTACCAGGTGCTTGAGGCTGATGGCTGGCGTACCGAGCAAACGCTGGTCAGTTATTGCTACGACGCCCGTCAGCGGTTGTTGGCCGCGACCAATGCGGTCGGTGACAGCGAGCGTTACGACTACGACGATCAGCACGTCATCCTGCAGCGGCAACTGACCGGCGGCGCGAGTTTCTTCTGGGAATGGGAACGCTCGGGCAAGGCGGCGCGTTGCGTGCGCCACTGGGCGTCGTTCGTGCAGATGGACACCCGTTACGTCTGGGCCGATGACGGCAGCGTCGCGGTGCACTACGTCGATGGCAGCGAAGAAACCTACGTCCACGACGACAGCGCACGGCTGGTGCGCAAGGTCGCGGCCGATGGTGGTGAGCACCTCAAGGCTTATGACGACGCGGGCCGGCTGATCGCCCAGCAGGATCCGCTGGGCGCGGTCACTGAGTATCGCTACGACGACGTCGGACGGCTGATCGCGCTGCTTCCGCCGGACGATGAGCCAACGTCCTACGAGTACCGCAACGGTTTCCTGCACAGCCGTTCTCGCGGTGAAGCGGTGTGGACGTTTCGGCGCAACGCCGAGGGTGATGTCACCGAGGCGGTCGATCCTGACGGTCAGGTCACCCATTACTACTACGACACGCGCGGGCAGTTGCTGTCGATCCGCTATCCGGACACCAGCCGGCACAAGTTGTCGTGGAACGACCTCGGGCAACTGATCGAGGAAACCCTGCCTGACGGTGGTGTGCGGCGCTTTTCCTACGACGCGCTGGGGCGACGGACGACCACTTGCGACGAACACGGCGCGATCACCCGCCAGCAGTGGGACGCGGTTGGCCGACTGGTTCAAACGACATTTCCTACAGGCGCCACTCGCGCCTACAGCTATGGCGCTTACGGCCAAGTCACTGCCGAGCGCGACGAACTCGGGCGCATCACCCGCTACGAGTATGACGACGACCTGCATCTGGTCTCGCGCAAGATCAACCCCGACGGCACGCGGGTGCAGTACCGCTACGACCATGCGCAACTGCTGCTGACGGAAATCGAGAACGAGTCCGGGGAAAAGTACCGCCTGGACTACACGCCCACCGGATTGATCCGACAGGAAACCGGCTTCGATGGTCGGCGCACCGCTTACGCCTACGACCGCAACGGGCACCTGCTGGAAAAGACCGAGTTCGGTGATGACGGCTCGACGCTGGTCACCGCCTACGCGCGTGATGCGGCCGGGCGCTTGCTGCTGAAAACCCTGCCCGACGGGGTTGAGGTGGCTTACACCTACGACCGCCTGGGCCGTTTGACCGGGGTTGATGACGGCCAGCAACATCCGCTGGCCTTTGAATATGACCGGCAGGACCGGCTGATCACCGAGCATCAGGGCTGGGGCACCTTGCGGTATGTCTACGACGCCTGCGGCCAGCTCAAGCGCCAGCGTCTGCCGGACAACAGCAAGCTCGACTATCACTACGCCAAGGGCGGCGCGCTGACCGCCATCGACCTCAATGGCACGCGGCTGAGCAGCCACGTCTATCAATCGGGTCGCGAACAACAACGCCAACAAGGCCTGCTGCGCAGCGATTATGCCTACGACGATCAGGGACGTTTGCTGGCCCACGCTGTAGGCCATCAGCACGACTCGCTGTATCGCCGGGATTATGCCTACAGCGCCAACGGCAACCTCGAGCACATCGCCGACAGCCGCCATGGCCAGCGCACCTATGGCTATGACGCCCTCGACCGCTTGATCCGCGTGCGTCACTCGCGCGACGAACTACCGGAATCCTTCGCCCACGACCCGGCCGGCAACCTGCTGATGCAGGATCGTCCCGGCCCGACCCGGATCAAGGGTAATCGCCTGCTGATGCAGGGCGACCGCCATTACGACTACGACGCCTTCGGCAACCTGATCCGCGAACGCCGTGGCCGCGACCAGCAACTCGTCACCGAGTACCGCTACGACTGCCAGCACCGCCTGATCGGCCTGACCCGCGCCGACGGCCAAACCGCGACCTACCA
>NZ_JASCPO010000188.1:0-11715 GCF_029960145.1 Pseudomonas sp. PS01299
CGCGAAGGCGTCGTATCAGTCAATTGATGCAGCGACTGACACGACGTCTTCGCGAGCAAGCCCGCTCCCACAATTGATTTTTATGGTTCCAGTTCCATCGCAATCATCGGCTTGCTCCGCGCATACCGGCTCAACCGCTCGGCCAGTGCGTAGGGCAGGGCGGGATCGAAACTGAAACCGCGCCGCTCGTAAAACCCGCGCAAGTCCGGATGACAGAACAGCCACACCGGCTCCTGCAAATCCTTCACCGCCGCCGTGATCAACTCTCCGGCGATCCCTTGCTCACGGCAGCCCGGATCAACAAACAATCCGGTCAACCAGTACCCGCCCGCCACCGGCCGCAAGCACAATGCGGCAACGATGTCCTCTCGACGGGCCACCCATAACTGCGCATCGCGCACCGCCTTCATCGACGATTGGTGGCTGCGGTAAAACTTGTTCATCAACGGCCACAAAGGCTCGTCGAGCAGGACGTATCGGGTATCGGGCATGGGATCGGACTGGCGGCGGGCAAAGCGCCGATTATAAAACAACGCGCGCCGCGCGATAGGTGTATACCTGAGCCTACATCCCTGTGAGTGGAGTACGCATCATGTCCAAAGGTATGGATTCAAAGAAAGCCGCGAAGAAGAAACCGGTGAAGACGGCGATTGAAAAGCGTGCAGAGAAGAAAGCCAAGAAGGTCGATATTTTCGGTCATTGATCACGTCCTTCGGGAGCCCGTCCCCCGGGCTCCCGTTTCAGCGCAAAAATAATCTGCAAGATTGCTCGGCTTCGTTGCACAGAAGGGGAAGATTCCCGTTCCGAGCCACGCCATGCCGAATTACTTCGACGCCGACCATCGCCAGCAGATCGAAACCCTGCGCCAGCGCTTCACTGCCCGCACCGAGTGGCCGACGTGGCTGCTGCTGATCGGCGTGTATGGCGGCTGGTTCGCGATCATCATCAACAGTCAGTGGCTCGGTCGCGGCTTGAGCACATTGCTGCTGATTCCGCTGCTGGTGCTGTGGCTGTCGGTGCAGCATGAGTTGCTGCATGGGCATCCGACCCGCTCGGTGCTTTTCAATAAAATCCTCGGTTATGCACCCTTTGCGGTGTGGTACCCGTATACCTTGTATCGCGACAGCCATCTGCTGCATCACCGCGATGAACACCTGACTGTGCCCGGCATCGATCCGGAAAGCCGTTATCTGACGGCCGTGCGTTGGCAGGGCAGTTCCTTGTTCGAACGCAGCCTGCACTGGCTGAATAAAACCGTAATCGGCCGCTTCATCATTGGTGCGCCGCTGGGATTGATCGCGCTGGCTGCCGAAGAACTGCAACGCCTGAAAAACCGCGAGCGTCAGACCTGGTTGATGTGGCTGACCCACGGTGCGTTCAGCGTGTTGATGCTGTGGTTTATCGCGCGCTTCAGCGTGTTGCCGGTCTGGCATTACCTGCTGCTGATCAGTGTGCCGGCACTGTCGATCGCGATGATCCGCTCCTACTATGAACACCGCCCGCACGCTCAACCGGAGCAGCGCACCGTGCTCAACGAGGCCGGTTGGCCGTGGCGCTGGCTGTTTCTGAATCTGAACTTCCATCTGGTGCATCACGACCTGCCGGGGCTGGCGTGGTACGACTTGCCAGCGGCCTACCGGATGCGCCGCGAGCAGTGGGTGGCGCGCAGTGGCGGGTTTCTGGTGCAGGGTTATGGGCAGTTGTGGCGGCAGCATGGATTCAGGCCGATCGACAGTCCGCAGCATCCTTTCCACTGACTTCAAAAACACCACAAAACCTCTGTGGGAGCGAGCTTGCTCGCGAATGCGGTAGAACAGTGACATGTCTGGTGTCTGACACACCGCTTTCGCGAGCAAGTCGAATCGTCGCACCGCCGCTCCCACAGGGGTAAGTATTTGCAGGGAAATAAAGTGTATGACCCAACACCATCTCGAACTGCTGATGTACACCGCCCCCGAGCCCATCCGCTTGGCCAACGAACGCTGGATCTCACGCATTCTCGAACACCTCGGCCATTCCCGCCTCAACGCCGCAAGCCTGTCGCTCCCCGAGCTTTGGTTATCCCCGGATCTGCTGCTGACCCAGACCTGCGGCTATCCCTTGATGACCTTGCTGCGCGATCAGGTACGCATCGTCGGTCGCCCGCGCTACGAATTGCCCGACGCCACTGCCGGCAATCATTGCAGCCTGATTCTCAGCCGTGCTGACGATTCGCGCGAAACCCTGGCGGACTTTCGCGGCAGTCGCGGGGTGATCAACAGTGACGACTCCAACAGCGGCATGAACCTGTTGCGCCATTGTCTGGCGCCGCTGCACCGCGACGGGCAGTTCTTCGGCGCGCTCGGCATCAGTGGCGCGCACCGCGAGAGTCTGCGTTGGGTGCGTGAGGGGCGCGCTGATCTGGCGGCGATCGACAGCGTGACCTATGCCTGCCTTGCGCAATACGCACCTGAGGAGGTCAACGGATTGCGGGTTGTGGCGCGTAGTGCGTTCAGCCCGACGTTGCCGTTTATCACCGCCGCGACTGCTACGAATGAGCAGATCGAACAGTTGCGCCGGGTAATGAATCAGGCGTTGCGTGAATTGCCTGATGTGGCGCAGATCCTCGGCTTGCCTGAAGTTTTGCCCGCCAGCGAAAGCGATTATCAGATCTTGCTCGACTATCAACGTGAGGCTGAAGAGTTGGGCTACGGCCGCTTGCGCTGAACAGCCTTATATCTCCAAAAAGAATATAAAAATGAAATATAAATATTATTAATGCATAAGGCGCCTTGCTACGATCGCGCCACCGGATCACCGGACATTCAGCGACCCTTACCCAGGAGCCCTTATGTCCGGCGCCGACACCGCTCACCGCAATCATCTCGACGCTCTGTTCCGCGCCCATTACCGCTGGCTGTGCACTTATCTGCGCCGGCAGTTGCACGACGCTGAAAGCGCGGAAGACATCGCTGCCGAAACCTTCGCGCAATTGCTTCAGGCGCCCAGTATCACGGCGATTCGCGAACCCCGCGCCATGCTCACCACGATTGCTCAGCGCTTGCTTTATCAGCGCTGGCGCCGGGCGGATCTGGAGCGCCGGCATGCGCAGCAGATCGACGTCGAGGTCGCTATCTCGCCTGAAGACCTCGCGCAACTGAGCCAGACCCTCAAGCGCCTCGATCACAGCCTGCAACGCCTGCCCGGCAAGGTCCGTTCGACCTTCCTGCTGGCACGGATCGATGGCCTGACCTATCCGCAAATCGCCGCCGAACTGGGCATCTCTCAGCGTTCGGTCAGCGTTTACATGAGCCGCTCCCAAGCCCTGTGCGACCGCCACAGCGCCAACCAAATCCTGACAGACAAGAGGTCCGCATGAGATCAATCAAAACCCTGCTCGGCCGTTCGTTACTGGCGCTGAGCCTGAGCGTCGGCGCTGTTTCGGCGGCGGAAAAAACCGCACCGATCCACTTCGGTGACATCACCTGGGAAAGCGGCAGTTTCATCACCGAAGTGCTGCGCCTGATCGTCGAAAAAGGTTACGGCTACCCGACCGACACGCTGCCGGGCAGCACCGTCAGCCTGGAAGCGGCGCTGGCGAAAAACGATATTCAGGTGATCGGCGAGGAATGGGCCGGGCGCAGTCCGGCGTGGGTCAAGGCCGCCAATGAAGGCAAGGTGTTCGGCCTTGGCGACACGGTCAAGGGCGCGACCGAGGGCTGGTGGGTGCCGGAATACGTGATCAAGGGCGACCCCGAGCGCGGGATCAAACCATTGGCACCGGAGCTGAAATCGGTGGCCGACCTGCCGCGCTACAAGGACGTGTTCCGCGACCCGGAAGACCCGCGCCGTGGACGCTTCCTCAACAGCCCGACCGGCTGGACCTCGGAGATCGTCAACAGCCAGAAGCTCAAGGCCTATGCGCTGACCGACAGCTACGTCAACTTCCGCACCGGCTCCGGCGCGGCGCTGGATGCCGAGGTGGCGTCGTCGATCAAACGCGGCAAACCGGTGCTGTTCTATTACTGGTCGCCGACGCCGCTGCTCGGTCGCTTCAAACTGGTGAAGCTCGAAGAGCCACCGTTCGATGCTGAAGCCTGGAAAACCCTGGCCGATGCCAACAACCCGAATCCCAAGGGCACCCGCTCGATGCCGGCCAGCCTGGCGATTGGCGTGTCGGCGCCGTTCAAGGCGCAATACCCGGAGCTGGTGTCGTTCTTCGAGAAAGTCGATTTGCCGATTGATCTGCTGAACCAGACGCTGGCCGGGATGAGCGAAAAACGCCAGCCACCACGGCAGGTAGCCGAAGCATTTTTACGCGATCAGCCGCAGGTGTGGAGGGCGTGGGTGCCGGGTGAGGTGGCGAGCAAGGTGACGGCGGGGCTTTGAGTTTCTCCCGGTTGATCTGCGTTGTTTGAACGGACGCCTTCGCGAGCAAGCCCGCTCCCACAGGGGGATCGTGCACGCCACAAATCCAGTGTGGGAGCGGGCTTGCTCGCGAATGATCTAAAGACTTACGCCGCTTCCGCCGCCAACGCCGCGATCACGGTCGGCCGCTGCTCGACGCGCGCCTGAAACCGCGCCAGTGCCGGCCACTGCGCCAGTTCGATCCCGAACAACCCGGCCCAGCGCAACACCACAAACAACAAGGCATCCGCGACGCTGAAGCCGCTCGGCAACAGATACTCCTGCTGCTCCAGCACCCTGACCAACACCGCAAAACGCTTGAACAACTTCTCCTTGATCACCTCGGCCGGCAACCGCTCATCGAACAGCGCGCCGAGGCTGCCGTGGATCTCGCTCGAAATGAAATTCAGCCACTCCTGCAAACGCAGCCGTTCGAAACTGCCGGGCGCCGGCGCCAGCCCTGACTGTGGTTGAAGATCCGCCAGATATTGCAGGATCACCGGGCCTTCGGTCAGCACCGCGCCGTCGTCCAGTTGCAGGGCCGCGACGTAGCCCTTGGGATTGATCGCGAGAAAGTCTTCGCCGCTGGCCGTGCGCTTGCTGCGATTGTCGACGCGGATCAGCACGAAGGGCAGTTTCAGTTCGCGCAACACAATGTGCGGCGCCAGTGAACAGGCTTGCGGGGCGTAATACAGCTTCATCGGCAGCTCTCTGGTGAGGAATTGGCGCCAGTGTCATAGTGCGCCGCACCCTCGGTAAAATTAATCTTTCAGAAAGCAGCCATAAGGACAGCTACTGCCATGATGAACCTGATGCATTGGCGGCTGGTGGTCGCCGTCGCCGATCACGGCAACATCACCCGCGCGGCCGAGCGGGTCGGCATGACCCAGTCCGGCGCGAGCCAGGCTTTGGCGTTGATGGAGGAAACCCTCGGCGTGCAACTGTTCAGCCGCGAAAGCCGACAGACCTTGCCCACCGCCATCGGCCTGCCGGTGATCGAGCAGGCGCGGCTGATGCTCGGCGCCCTAGAGACCATTCGCCAGACCGTCGACAGCGTGCGCCCGATGCTGCGCGGGACAATTCGTCTGGCGAGTTTTCCCATGGTGCTGGCGAGTTTTCTGCCGCCGCTGTTGCGCCAGTTCAATCGGCTGTATCCGGGGATCGAAGTGGTGGCGCTGGAGGTCAGCGACGACGAGGTGGAAACCTTGCTGGCGGCCGGTCTGGTGGATGTTGGTGTGGTGCTCAACCCGGCGCCCGAGCGCAATGCCGGGCCGTTGGGCCGTGATGAATGGGTGGCGGTCGTGCCGGCAGGGCACCCTTTGGCGCTGCGGGGGATCGAGCAGGGCGTCAGCCTGCAAGAACTGACGGCGCTGCCCTTTGTGCTGGCCACCGGCGGTTGCTCGACCAACGCTCGCAGCCTCGCCGCTGAAGCCGGGTTGCAGTTGCAGGACGTGCGGGTCGAGGTGCGCGAATGGAGCAGCGCCTTCACGTTGGTGCGGGAAAATCTCGGCGTGACCCTGGTGCCGGAAATGACCTTGCCGGCCGAGCGTCAGGGCTTGCGCGTGATTGCCTTGCAGCCACGTATCGAACGGGTGTTTTCGCTGGTGCTGCCTTCGGGGCAGACGCCGTCAGCGACGGTGCAGGCGTTGCTGGATCTGGTGGCGGAGACGGCAGTCGCGACAGCTCGCTGAACCGTTTCTTGTGCAAAAAGTGCCAGATACTGGCCGACTAGTGGCCTTGCGCACGGCATGGCGCTGGCTATGCTAGCTGTAACTAACTATGTCGACCGTCATCTGTTAGCCGTGATTTCAACGCTGCCAGAGTGCGCAACCCAAGGCACCGGACACTGAACCAACAAGGAGCAAGTTGTACATGGAAGTTTTCTGCACGTTAGGGCTGGCCCGCTGCTGGGCTATCAAGAGAAGGATGTCTTGATTAGAGCGTTGCTGCATGGACCCTCGGATTAAAACATCATTTATCACCTGACAACTTCCTCCCGTGGAGGAATGCGTGTGCCTGTTCTGTGGAACGTAGTGGTGGATGCTGAAAGACCTGACTTTCATCAAATCAAAAGACCGCGCGGAAGGTGATACAACCATGTTCAACCTACATCACAAGGCTGACCTGCAGGAAATCGAGCGTTTCAGCTGCGCCTTGACCGAAGCCAACGCCAAGCTCGAAGCGATCAGCCGCTCGATGGCGATGATCGAATTTACCCCCGAAGGCATTGTTCTGGATGCCAACGAAAACTTCTGCAAGACCATGGGTTATAGCGCCGAGGAAGTGCGCGGCAAACATCATCGGATCTTTTGCGAAGAAGCGTTTTACCGCAGCGAGGAGTACGCCAGATTGTGGCGCGACCTGGCCCGGGGTGAACCGATCAGCGGCACGTTTCTGCGCTTGAACAAGTCCGGCAAGGAGATCTGGCTGGAAGCCAGTTACATGCCGGTGTACGGCCCGGACAAACAAGTCAAAAGTGTCATCAAAGTGGCCTCGGACATCACCGCCCGGGTCAACAAAGAGCACGAAGAAGAAAGCATGCTGGCGGCGATCAGCCGTTCGATGGCGGTGATCGAGTTCACCCCGGACGGCAACGTGATTACCGCCAACGACAACTTTCTGAAAACCATGCAGTACTCGCTCAACGAAATCGTTGGCCATCACCACAGCATGTTCTGTCACCGTTCCGAATCCGAGTCGGCGCAATACAAGGCATTCTGGGCATCGCTCAATCGCGGCGAATATCACTCGCACCGTTTCGAGCGCAAGAACAAGTCCGGACAGATGGTTTATCTCGAAGCCTCGTACAACCCGCTGTTCGACACCAAGGGCCGTTTGTACAAAGTGGTGAAGTTCGCCAGCGACATCACCCAGCAGATGACTACCTTGCAGAACGCCGCGGAATCGGCCCACAGCACTTCGGTACAAAACGACGCCTGCGCGCAAAAAGGCTCACAGGTGGTGCAGCAAACCGTGCAGATCATTCAGGACATTTCCCGCGACCTCAACGAAGCGGCGCTGAGCATTGATGCGGTCAGCAAGCAGTCGGACATCATCGGCACCATCGTCCAGACCATCCGCGGCATCGCCGACCAGACCAACCTGCTGGCGCTCAACGCGGCCATCGAAGCGGCGCGAGCCGGTGAACACGGACGCGGTTTTGCGGTGGTGGCGGACGAGGTGCGCAGTCTCGCGGCACGGACCAGTCAGGCGACCCTGGAGATTGTCGAAGTGGTGCGCAAAAACCATGACCTGTCGCTGAGCGCGGTGTCGAGCATGCAGTCAAGCCTGAGCCGCACCGGGCTGGGTGTGGAACTGGCGAACGAGGCGGGGGAGGTGATTCTGGAGATTCAGCAGGGATCACGGCATGTGGTGGATGCGATCGGGCAGTTCAATGCGACGTTGCAGTTGAACTGACACCCATCAACAACGGTAGGAGTGAGCCTGCTCGCGATTGCGGTGCGTCAGTCACTGGATAAGTAACTGATGTATCGCTATCGCGAGCAGGCTCACTCCTACATTGGTGCCTAAGCAACTTTCAGATCACAGCGCTGCGAGAAACTTGTCCGCCAGTTTGTCGCTGTCTTTGACGTCATTGACGTTGTCTTTTTCCGCTTGCGCCAGCTTCATCTTGTCCTGCAGACGCTCGGCGATCTCTTTGCCGATGGCCAGTTGTTTCTCCGGCGGCATGGCTTTGATGTCGTCTTCGGTGATGCCCATGCTCTGAAGGATACTGTCGCGCAGGCGCTGTTCCGGCGATTTGCTCATGTAGTCCTTGAACGCGTCGGTGGCCGACGTGCCAGCGGGCTTGGAACTGGTGGTATCGGTGGTTTGCAGGCCGACACGGGTCTTGGCGAAGGCTTCGTCGACGTTATCGCTGATGCGCGTGGCGGCGGCCACTTGCTGGGTGGCGATCTGCGTGGCCGAATCCTCAACCTTGGAGGTCGCGTCGGTCGCTTGCGACGGGGCCTGGTTCTGCAGCGATTGCAGCATGGCGCCGTGCAGGCCGCTTTGCAGACCGGCAGCGGCGGTCGTGGTCGCGTCATCCGCCAGCCGCTTGGGCAGGTGGATGAGCTGCTGCTGTTTGGCACTGACCAACATCATGATGGAGACCTTTGGATAATTGCTGACGGGCATATCCGAGCAATTAGCGTGCCTTTAAAGAAAGTTCTTTTGTTTCAACGTGCTAGTGATCTTGCATGTGCAACAAAGCGGTCATCCCTTGCCGTCGGGCGGCAGAGGATGACCGTGTAGCCTCAGCGGTGGGCAATGTTTTCCAGCGCCAGATTGCGCGTGCGCGGGCCGAACCAGCCGATGGTCAGCATCACGATCAGCATGCTGCTGACAATGAACGCGAGCACCCCGGGCGTGCCGAAGTGGTCGAGGAACAGCCCGATCAACAGGCTGCTGAACACCGTCGACAAGCGACTGAACGAATAACAGAAGCCCACCGCCCGGGCGCGGATGTTGGTCGGGAACAGTTCGCTCTGGTACGAGTGATAACTGAAGCTCAGCCACGCATTGCAAAAGGTGATCATCACCCCGCAGAAGATCAGGCCGAAGGCGCTGGTCTGCAACGCGAACAGAGTGCCGAAGGTCATCGCGCCGAGGGCTGAGCCGACGATCTGCCACTTGTTCTCGAAACGGTTGGCGAACTTGACGAACAGCAACGGCCCGAGCGGGTAGGCGAGGGTGATGATGAACGCATACATCAGGCTGTGGGTGACGCTCACGCCCTGGCCGGACAGCAGCGCCGGCAGCCAGTTGCCGAAACCGAAGAAACCGATCGCCTGGAACACGTGAAACACGATCAGCATCAATGCCCGGCGCCGATATGGCGGCTGCCAGATGTCGGCAAAGCGGCCCTTGCCCTCGACATCCACGGGCACCGTTTCCGGAGCGTCCAGCGGTTGGCGGTGATCCTTCTCGCAGCGGGCTTCGATGTCGTCGAGAATCCTGTTCGCTTCATCGAAACGCCCATGTTGCGCCAGCCAGCGTGGCGACTCGGGAAGACGCTTGCGCAGCCACCAGATGAACAGTGCAAACACCGCACTCGCCAACACCACCCAACGCCAGCCGGACACACCGAACGGCGCCTGCGGCACCAGCCACCAGGACATGAGTGCCACAGCCGGCACCGAGAGAAACTGCATGAAAAAGGCGAAGGCAAACGCCGAACTGCGCATGCGTTTGGGCACCAGCTCCGAGAGGTAGGCGTCGATGGTCACCAGCTCGATCCCGAGGCCGATGCCCACCAGAAAGCGCATGCAGATAATGCCCAGCGCCGAGCTTTGAACGCCCATCAGCACCGTGGCCACGGTGTACCAGACCAGCGCAAAGGTGAAGATCGCGCGACGGCCGAATCGATCGGCCAACGGGCTGAGCAGGCTCGCGCCGAGGAACAGGCCGAGGAAGGTCGCCGACGCGAACGCTGCCTGATCGGAGAAGCCGAACACGCCCTGATTGCCGGTGGCGAAGATCCCGTCACGGATCAGCCCCGGACTGATGTAGGCGGTCTGGAACAAATCGTAGAGTTCGAAGAAACCACCAATCGACAACAGCGCCACCAGTCGCCAGATGGTGGCGACGGAGGGCAGGCGGTCGATGCGGGCGGAAATCTCGGCGGCGCGTATCGGGTCGATGCCGTCGCGTTGCGCGGCGGCGGGGGCGTGAGCAGTCATCTGCGGATCCATTTTTTATTGATGGAAAAGCTTAGCCTGCTATCGGAGTTGATGGGTTGTGAATTTCGGCGGTTAGCCCCGGAGAACCGCCGATTTCTTGCAATAACTGCTTACCAATTAACGATTTATGCCGCAGCGGTCGAATCGGGCAGCGCCGAGGCCGGCAAGCCGAAAATGCGATCGAACAGCCAGTTGAAGGCGAACGTGTAGCACGGGATGAAGATGATCAGCGCCAGATCCAACAGGAACGCCTGCACCAGACTGATGTTCATCCACCAGGCGATCAGCGGAATCAGGAACACGATCAGCGTCAGTTGAAAACCCACTGCATGAGCGATGCGCCGTTTGACCGTGCGGGTGCGCGATTTCTGGCGGCTTTCCCAGTGCTCGAACAGCGAGGTGTAGATGAAATTCCAGGTCACCGCGATGGTAGTAATGATCACCGCCAGCGGGCCGGTGCTGCCGGGCGACGTGCCGGACAACAGCGCCAGGCCTAGAGCGGAGAAGGTCATGCCGATCACTTCGTAGAGCGACACGTAGACCAGTTTGCGTTTGACGCCTTGCATGGGGATTTGCCTCTTTCTTGCAACGTGTTGGCCAGCGGGACTGGCGGAGACGGCAAAAGATAGCTTCAATAGGCGTGACAGAAAAAGTCAGTAGCTTTCAGTTTTGGTGATAGGTAGATGAAGTGAATTTCAACAGCGACAGCATCGAACTGTTCCTCGCAGTGATCGAGCGTGGCTCGTTTTCCGCTGCTGCCCGCGCTTTGGGGCGGGTGCCGTCGGCGGTGAGCATGGCTATCGGCAATCTGGAGGCGGAGCTTGGCTATGCCTTGTTCGATCGCAGCCACCGCGAACCGCAGCCGACGGCGATGGCGCTGTCACTGGTGCCCCACGCGCGGCTGATTGCCGAGCAGCTCAAGCAACTGCAAGTGCATGCGGTGGAGTTGTCGCTGGGGCTGGAGAGCAAGTTGTCGATTGGCGTGGTCGCGGACATTGACCGGCGCCGCTTGCTCGCCGCGATCAAGGTGATTGCCGAGCGTCATCCGTTGCTCGACATCGAAGTGCTGACCGCGCCGCAGGACGATGTGCTGGCGATGCTGCACAGTGGCCGCGTCAGCGTGTGTCTGGTGTTCGCCGGGTTGAGCATGAACGTGCTGGAGCGTTTTCAGTTTGTCGGCAGCGAACGGATGATCGCCACGCTGGCGGCGGACAGTCCGTTGTTGCAGGGGCAGGATCTGTTTCTCGAAGACCTGGTGCATGTGCGGCAGATCTTCGTCGCCAGTCGCGACTTGCCGATCAGCGAAACCCGACCGCTGGTGGCCGAATCGCATTGGCGCACCGACACCCTGGAGACTGCGCTGGAGATGGTCGAGGCAGGGCTGGGCTGGGGCAATTTCCCGTTGTCGGTGGTGCAGCCGTGCCTGGACAGCGGGCGCTTGAAGCGACTGAATTTTCGCAACATCGAAAACGGCCTGGTACTGCCGGTGCACGCGGTGTGGCTCAAGAGCCAGCCGCTGCAGAAGGGCGCGCTGGCGCTCGTCGAACTGCTCAGCCACTGAACCCAACACAAACCCCCTGTAGGAGTGAGCCTGCTCGCGATAGCGTTGTGTCAGGCGATGCATGTGTTGAATGACACACCGCTATCG